>JAUXGW010000358.1 GCA_030621865.1 Actinomycetes bacterium | reverse complement strand
GGACTGTGCGCCCGGGATGCAGTGCAGTTTCCCCAGGCGATCGGCTTGGGCGCCACATTCGATGCTGAACTCCTCGGTCGTGTGGCTACCCACATTCGAGCCGAGATGCTGGCTGTCGGGGCGCGCCAGACCCTGAGTCCCGTTCTCGACGTCGCCCGTGATCCCCGATGGGGTCGACTCGAAGAAACCTACGGAGAAGATCCCGTACTCTGCGGCACTCTCGGTACGGCGTTTGTCTCCGCACTACAGAACAATGACGGGGGCGGATTGATCGGCGGTGTGGTCTGCACCGGCAAACACTTCCTCGGGTATGCGGCCAGCGATGGTGGCCTCAACCACGGGCCGGCGCACATCGGATCCCGGGAACTCCGGGAAGTCCACGCGGAGCCTTTCTCCGCGGCCATCCGTGATGCCGACCTCAAGTCGATCATGAATTCCTATGCCTCGGTTGACGGCCTTGCACCAGCAGGATCGCGCGCACTGCTCACCGAACTCCTTCGCGATGAGTTGGGCTTCGAGGGAACAGTGGTGGCCGATTACTTCGCTGTCGATCTTCTACGCACACATCATCGAGTGGCACCCACCAAGGGAGTGGCGGCGGCGAAGGCCCTTCTGGCCGGCCTCGATCAGGAGCTGCCGGCACTGGACTGCTTCTCGCCGAAAGAACTCGGACCCCTTGTCGATGCCGGCGTGGTCCCGATGGAGGTCATCGACATGGCCGTCACACGTGTGCTGACCCACAAGGTGGAACTCGGCCTGTTCGAGCAACCCTTCGCAGACGTCGACATGGCTCGCGCCATGTTCGGCACACCAATGGGGAGAAATCTCGCCCGCAGAGCAGCCGAGGAATCGATGGTTCTCCTGGCCAATGATCAGAGCCTGATTCCCCTCGGTACGGCAGGCGACCTATCCAAGGTGGCAGTTATCGGCCCGGCGGCCAACGATCCGCGACTGATGGAGGGTGACTACCACTATCCCGCCCACCTCGAGATCATTTACGACTCCGATCTCGGCTCCGCCCATCTCCCCGAAGCCGGAGGCGCCTTCAAACCGGGGCCTTACTTCCCGGAGATCGTCACTCCGTTTGCAGGCATCCGAAACCGACTCGAGTCGTCGGGCATCGAGACATCACACGCAGTCGGCTGTGGTGTTGCCGCCGAACCAGAAGACCAAACCACGATCGCGGAGGCTGTCAGCATCGCCGGCGAGTCCGACGTCGTCATCCTCTGCCTCGGTGGTCAGTCAGGTCTCACCCCAACCGCCACGGTGGGAGAAGCACGTGATGCAACCGACCTCGACCTGACCGGTTCGCAGATGGATTTGCTTCGAGCCGTAGCTGCAACCGGAACACCGGTCGTCTCCGTTGTCGTTTCCGGTCGCGTGCATACCCTCGAAGAAGTGGAGCAACTGTCGGCCGCAACGTTGTTGGCCTGGGTGCCCGGTCTGGAGGGTGGCACCGCAATCGCATCCATCCTCTTCGGCGATGTGGCGCCATCCGGTCGACTGCCCATCACACTTCCGCGCCGTGTCGGACAGATACCCGTCCACTACGGCTACCGCCGCGGCGGAGGTCGGAGCCAATTCTGGGGTGACTACACCGACTCCCCCGCCGCTCCGTTGCATCCGTTCGGGTTCGGTCTGTCCACGACCACATTCGAGTACTCGGATCTTCGGGTTGAGACCGGTTCGACGGAGGAACCCAGCAGCATGTCGGTGATGGTGACCAACACCGGATCCCGCGCAGCATCCGAGGTGATCCAGCTGTACGCCTCAGATGAGATTGCGTCAGTAGCGCGACCGGAACGACAGCTCGTGGGATTCGGCCGGACACGGTTGGAACCGGGCGAATCCGTCACGGTCAGCTTCGAGATTCACCCGAGCAGGCTCGCGTTCTACGACGAGGATTTCCGTTTCGTTGTTGAACCCGGAGCGTTCGACCTGGAGGTGGGAGGCCACGCCGGAACACCGAAACTGACCGCGACCATCGATCTACCGGGTGAGGTTCATCAGTACCGCCAGCGCGACGTCGTTGCCACGAGCACA
>JAUXGW010000226.1 GCA_030621865.1 Actinomycetes bacterium | reverse complement strand
GAGGTGAGGGCTGCCCTGCCTCCAACCTTACGGGCGAGGCGCTTCAATCTTCGGTTCCCGTGCGGCTCGGACTCGACTACATCGGTGCCCGGTTGTGACTGGTATTCCTCAGCCCTGCTCGTGTCACCGATCCGGGAGGGCTCAGGCTCCTCCGGAACGGCGCCTGCTTCGAGGTCGATGGATCTGGACCATGCGTCTGCAACCACCGCAGCCACCGCAGCGGCCCCTGCTACGCCGATGACAGCCTTGCCTCGCCACGACTTCGCCGGATCGAGCTTCAAGGAGATCGGTCGGCTGATCAGCGGAACGATCAGGCTCCCCACGCCCATCGACAGGCTGGCGATCGTGTCACCCATCTCGTAGTCGCCGCCTCTGGGAGCGCGATCATCCTCGGTTCGGTCCATCCACCATGCCTCGGCGCCCATCGTGGAGAAGTAGAACGGGATCGCCGCCAGGGTCAGGTCCATGGAGGCAAGATACAACCGAAGGACAATCGGTGACAGTCCGGTTGGCAGCTCGGAGGTGCCTCAGTCGGTCATCGCGGCCACCAAGGGAGCGAATTCAGCCGTTTCGCGTTTGCGGGCAGCTTGCACCGCGTCGATTCTGGCGGCGGTGAGCAACTTCTTGGTCGTCATGAGGGGACCGATCGGCAACCCGCCGATGTGGCGTGCCATTGCCATCGCAGTTTCCATCAGCTCCTCGGGCGGCACGGCTTTCAGTGCAATTCCGCACTCAACCGCTTCTTCCGCCGAGAGCCACGGTTCGGTGTAGAGGATCTCCGAGGCACGCTGCCAACCCATGATCTGGGGCATCAGGAAGCTGGCCGCAGCTTCGGTGGTGACCCCGAGACTGATGAAGGGAACCTTCAGGCGAGCCTCGGTGGACATGTAGACCATGTCGCAGTGCATGAGGAGGGTCATGCCGATTCCCACACCCAGCCCGTTGACCGCAGCGATCAGCGGCTTCGGGAACACTTCTGCAACTGCGATGAATATCTCGTAGCCAGGTTCCAGACCCTCGAGGGTGGACGGATTGTTGAGTTCGGACAAGTCCTGACCGGCCGTGAAGGCACGACCCTTGCCTGTGAGCACCGCGCAACGGATTGTGTCGTCCTCAGCTGCCGTTGTCAGGGCGTCCGCGGTTGCGACCCAGAGTTCCTGGTTGAAGGCATTGAGTGCATCCGGTCGATTCAGAGTGATCAGGCACACTCCGCCGGCGTTTTCGATCTCGAGCATTGTGCTCATCGGTCGTCTCCCTGGGTGCTGTGACCTTCGGAATCCCGAGGATCCGGGTTCTCTTGTTTGCCAATTTCGGCGTCGGCGGTTGTTGGAGGCCGGCAAACAGGTTTGTATGGACCGCACGAGTCATGCGTCCGGCCGGGCGTGCGGCAATTGACCATCGGAGGATCCTACGGTGGAAGACTCAGGAATTCCCCAATCCGCAGCAACCCATGTGTTCCATTCCTGGTCGACGCATCCGCAGCCAGATCTTCCAGAGATCGTTGGCGGCTCAGGATCCACGTTCTGGGATCAGCACGGGAATCGATACCTGGATTTCTCCAGCCAGCTGGTGAATCTGAATCTCGGACATCAGCATCCCCGCCTGGTGGAGGCAATCGTCGAGCAGGCCCGGCATCTCTGCACGGTTGCTCCCGGTTTTGCCAATTCTGCGCGCAGTGAGGCCGCCAGATTGATCGCAGAGCGCGCTCCGGGGGATCTCAACTCTGTGTTCTTCACGAACGGCGGAGCGGAGGCGGTCGAGAACGCCATGCGAATGGCAAAGCTGGCGACCGGGCGACCGAAGGTTCTCAGCGCATATCGGAGCTATCACGGCGCCACCGCAGGTGCCATCGCTCTCACAGGGGAACCGAGAAGGTGGGCTTCCGAGCCGACGATCGGTGCGACGGTGAAGTTCTTCGGGCCATATCTCTACCGTTCGGCCTTCGATGCCGACACGTCGGCTCAGGAGTGTGATCGTGCGCTCGGCCATCTCGAGTCGGTGATCGAGATGGAGGGACCCCATTTGATTGCGGCGGTGTTCGGAGAAACCGTGGTGGGAACCAACGGTGTGCTGGTCCCACCGGACGGTTACCTGGCCGGTGTTCGCGATCTGTGCGACAAATACGGAATCTTGATGGTTGCCGACGAGGTCATGGTGGGCTTCGGCAGGCTTGGTGAGTGGTTCGGAGTTGACCACTGGGACGTGGTTCCCGACCTGATCGCCTTCGCCAAAGGCGTGAACTCGGGATATGTACCTCTCGGCGGAGTATTGATACACGATCGGGTGGCGGCGCAATTCTCGGATCGTGCATATCCCGGCGGGCTCACCTACAGCGGGCATCCCCTGGCATGTGCTGCCGCCGTGGAGTCAATTCACATCTTCTCCGACGAGGCGATTCTCCAGGGGGTGAGGCGGCGCGCCGAGGAGGTGATCACGCCGGCGTTGCTGGAAATGGCTCGGCGGCATCCTTCGGTTGGGGACGTGCGCGGGTTGGGTGCGTTGCACGCTGTGGAACTGGTGAAGAACCAGACGACCCGCGAACCGCTGGTCCCGTTCAACGCTTCTGGGGCAGAGGCAGCCCCGATGACCGAAGTGTTGACCGATCTCAAGTCCCGCGGGGTCTGGCCAATTGCACACTTCAACGGCATTCACCTGGCTCCACCACTGGTCATCACCGATGAGGAACTGAAGTCAGGTTTGGCAGCGTTGGACGAGTCGCTTTGCCTTGCCGATGATTTCGTGGTCGATTGAGCCGACAGCCCAGCCCACCCGACAGCCCAGCCCATCCGACAGCCCAGCCCATCCGACAACAGAGCCTGTCCGAGCACTGAGCCGAGCCGGGAGTGGAGCCGAGCCGGGATTGGAGACCGGCCTTCCGCAGCGGTGGATACGCTGGTGTGATGAGTCCTGGATCAAATCCCGAGTACGAACCGAGCCCATGGGAAGTGGTCTCTGATCATGTTGAGCGATACCTCGATTCGGATGGTGCCGACGGCGCCGATTGGGAGGGATCGCAGGTCATTATTCTGAGTACAACCGGTCGCAAGTCCGGCAAGCTGCGCCGAACCCCGCTGATCCGGGTGAGCGACGGCGACAACTATCTCGTGATTGCCTCAATGGGTGGTGCACCCAATCACCCCGCGTGGTATCTGAACATGGTGGAGAATCCCGAGGTCACGGTTCAGGACCGCGCTGAAGTCCACGAACTCATCGCCCGGAGAGCCACGTCGGAGGAAAAGGCAGCGTTGTGGCCAATAGCCGCTGAGGTCTGGCCTGACTACGACAACTATCAGGCGAGTACCGACCGCGACATCCCCCTGATGATCTGCTCGCCGCGGTAGAAACGCCCGACCGCCTGCCATGGGCAGGACCGATCCGGATTGCCCGGAGAGATTCGGCTCAACTAACAGTTGTTGTGTGCAATGGTTTAGGTTTCGAGATGCATGGGCGAACCAACCCTCGAAGACACCCTTCTTGAAGCAACACGTCCGATGGTCGCCATCGCGTCACGGTCCTTGGCTGCACAGGAAGACCAGATCACGATCGTTCAGTACCGGGCAATGGTGGTTCTGGCTTCGAACGAGCCATGCAATCTCTCCACCTTGTCCGAATCGCTCGACGTTCACGCTTCAACTGCGACGCGGATGTGCGATCGCCTGGTGAGCAGGGACTATGTGCAACGTGTGCGCTCCCGGGACTCGCGGCGAGAGGTCCAGTTGACGCTGACTGATCGAGGCCGCGATCTGGTGGCGTCCGAAACAAGACGTCGACGCGAAGAGATTCAGCACATTGTTAACGCGATACCCCCGGCAGATCGAGACGCCGCCGCGGTCGGATTGCGCGCATTCATCGAAGCCTCAACGGTTGTGCTCGGAGCCACGTGGCCGGAGTCGCTGGCTCAGGCAGGTCGTCGGTGAACTCAAACAGATCAATCTCTGTGTCCCCGGAGTCGCCTGCATCCCCTGAGACGCCGGCGTCGGCGCCAGCG
>JAUXGW010000069.1 GCA_030621865.1 Actinomycetes bacterium | reverse complement strand
GTGCCTTCCTCAGCCAGCCGGGCGGCAGTTCGTTCACCCCAGGACCTCAGCTCCGCCGCATCCATCGCATTGTCGAGGCTCATCATCGCAACGGTGTGAGCCACCGCCGAGAACTGGGTTCGTCGAGCATGCCCGGGTTGGCGGGTAGGACTGTCCTCACTGATCAGTTCGGGGTGCTCGGCCTCGAGCGCGACCAGTTCACGCACGAATTCGTCGTAGTCGGCGTCGGGAACCTTCGGCACATCCTTGCCGTAGTACGCCTCGTCCAGATCGTGAATGCGCCTTCGAAGTTCCTCGATGCGTCTCTCGACGCCTTCAGTGCCGCTCACGGTGGCGAAACACCTTCAATGCTGCTCACGGTGGCGAATCTAGTGCTGCCATGAGACAGTTCCAGTGCTGTCGCGAGACAGTGCCGATCCACTTCAGGAGCCGAGTCTGATGCGGGCCGCCATGGCCTCGCTGCGGACGCGCTCGGACATGGCTTCCAGCAGGTCCAGCACACCGGGCATCTGCTCGGGAGCGAATCGCTCGAGGCCGTCTGAGGGGCTCAGCATGCATTGCCGGCCCAGAAGTGCCGGGTCAACCCCGGCGGCGACGAGGTCGGACCAGGTCCCGGCGAGATGCCTCCACAGGAGTTCTTCACTAGCTCCGATTGGCCGGTCAACGGGAACGGCTCCCCAGGCAATCCATCCCCCGCTGTTCAGGAACGCCTGCACCCAGTCAGCGCACCCGACGAGGCCGGCGTCAGGTGGCATCGAGAGCATTGAGATCCCGGATGTGATCAGGGTTTGCCAGTCGCCACGGCCGGGTACATGTGCGCCGATCAGCACCGGCGCAACGCCGGAGTCTGCGTCGAGGACATCCACCACAGGATCGATCATCGAGCGGACTTCCCTGGCCGTCAACGGAAACGTCGGATGCATTGAACCGACCAGCCGTGGTTCCACCATCACCACGGCTATGGGCCGGTCTTCATCAACCGCACGGATGGCCGACAACATGTGCGAAGCCAGGTGTGCGGCGATCAGGCGTCCGGCATCCATGGCCTGCGGACGTGGCAAACCTGCATCACCGAGACTCAGTGCGATCGATGTGGGACCCAGCATTTCCACACGGCAGCCATGTCTCGGCGCGATGGTGGCATCGCCGGTCGCCCATCGATCCCGAAAGGCGTTGAAGGCAACGAACGATTCATCAGCAAATGGATCGGGCTCATCAAGGCGAAGACCGAATCGGGCATCATCGATGAACACGTCACCGGAGGCCAGGACGCGGGTTCCCTCTGCCAGTGACATAGCCTGGCTGAGCAGGGATTCCGTCTGGCTCCGCAGCACGGGAACAGTGGGAAATTTCCGGCGTTCCAGCGCCATTTCCACACCTGCATCCGGCGCATCGGAGGGCACACCACCTGGAGCGGTGATGAGGCCAACTGGCAGATCGACGATGCCCCCCATGCATCGTTGTTAGCGGTCACGCTCCGCACCACGCAAACTGGAGCGGTGAACGCACCAGCATTCCTGTGGGCCCATCGAGTTCTCTGGCTGTTTCTTCCATTCACGGTGTTGGTCGGCCTGACCGATGCGGCCCGGGAGTCATCGGCATCGCTTCGCGCGACGATCGTGATTGCCTTCTGGGTTCTCTGGGCCGTCGGCGGAACGAGTTCCCTCATTCCCCTGCCGGTAACCCTGACCACGCTGCGCTTCGTTGCGCCTCTGGCGCCCTTGGCGGCCGTGGTCGGAGTATGGAATGACAGAACACCGCTCACCGTTGTGGGCATCGTGGTTGCGGGCCTGACCGCAACGCTGGTGATGTCCGCCTCAGTGGGCGACTGGTTCATCGACGGGGCGTCCTACGGAGAAGAAAGGCGGTTCGTGCTCAAAACTCCTGTGGCGTTGCTTGTCGGTCCGATTCAACTCACCTGGGCGATCGCAACATTGCCCCTGCTCACCGGTGTCCTCCTGCTCGCATCGGCCCAGTGGTTGAGCGGGACGCTGATAACCCTTGCCGGGCTGGTATTCGCGTGGTGGGGATTCCTCGCTGCGTGGCGCCTGACCCAGCGGTGGGCGGTTCTGGTGCCGGCGGGGCTGACTCTCGTGGACGACATGGCCCTGGCCGAACCCGTGCTGTTCCGAAAGAACAACATTCGACATCTCGGCCCGGCGCACGTTGACACCGCGGCGATCGACCTGTCGATGGGCGCCCCCGGACTTGTTCTGGAAGCTCAACTTCATCCACCCACGGAAATCACGCCGGCGCCTCGCGGCAGGGACGCGGTCACCGAGGCGAAGCCTGCGGAAGCGATCCTGTTCGTCCCCAGTCGGCCAGGTGCCCTTCTCGAGCATGCTGAATCCAGGGGACTGAACGTCACCCGGATCTGACGGAGATACCCCCGCCGATCACCTGATCACCCTCGTAGAGCACAACGCTCTGACCAGGAGCCACCCGTCTGTGTGGTTCGGACCACACCAGTTCCACACCATCGGCGTTGTTGCGGACCGATGCAACGGCGGTTTCCCCGTGCGCTGACACCTGAGCCAACAACTCGCCCTCCACGGGACCGGAAGCCCAGATCATCCGTGCCAGATCGGTGCTCCCGACCATCAATCGCTCAGGTGGACCCACGGTGATGGCCCGCTCCGCCACATTCACGTCGGTCACGAAACGGGGTTCGGCACCACCCGCCAGACCGAGTCCTCGCCGCTGGCCGATCGTGACCATCTCCACAGCCTCCACGGCACCTACCGGATTACCTTCGGAATCGAACACCTCGGCCGGATGCAGTTCCATCCGGTCTGCGAGAAATGGCCGTCGGCCATCTGCCCTGGTGATGAAACACACATCCTGGCTGTCCGGTTTGGCCGCTGTCCTCAAACCGAGGTCCGCCGCGATCTCACGCACCCTGGTCTTGTGAAGGTGGCCAATCGGGAACAGAACCCGATCCAACGCCGAGCCTCGAAGCGGGTAGAGAACATATGACTGATCCTTCTGTGGATCTGCTCCCCGGGCAACGCGACGAGTGCCGTCGGGTCGGTCAATCATCCGCGCGTGGTGTCCGGTTGCCACGGCATCGAATCCCAGCAATTCGGCGCGCCTGAGCAACACGTCGAACTTCAGGTGGCGGTTGCACTCGATGCAGGGATTGGGAGTGGCCCCGCTGCGGTGCGCCTCCACGTAGGGAGCCACAACCAGATCATCGAACTCGGCCGTGTAGTTGAACACGTGATGATCGAGACCAAGTTGAGCGGCGCTGCGGCGGGCATCCTCCACGTCGCCGACCGAGCAGCAACCCGTATCCGATTCGCCACCCCACAATTTCATAGTGGCAGCGACCACCTCGTGGCCATCCTCCATGAGCAGTGCTGCTGACACCGAAGAATCCACACCACCCGAAAGTGCAGCAAGAACCCTCATGCCTGACTCCGGGCTCTGCTGACGGCATCGGAGAAGGCCGCAGTGACCCTCCTGAGATCATCCGAGTCCAGTTCCGGTCCCAGAGTCAGGCGCAACGCGGCGGCATCCTGCGGGTCTGCCCCCACCGCCTCCAGCACATGTGAGGCGCCCACCGCTCCTGAGGCACACGAGGACGCAGCCGCGGCACAGACTCCATGGCCCTCCAGGAGCAACAACAGTTCCTCTGAACCAACTCCGTCCACCAGCAGATGGCAATGACCCGCGAGAAGATGGCCGCGACCGCGAGGGAGGCCGAGCGACTCTGCAACCTCGGGACCAACCGTCTCCCGCACGCCATCCACGGAGTTCACAAGTTCGTCCGCAAGTTGGTCGCGCATGGTCGACACTTTGGCCGAGTTGGTTTCGAGATCCGACACGGTGGCGGCAAAAGCCGCCGCGAATCCCACGATTCCCGCCACATTGTTCGTGCCACCCCGTCGCTCCCGCTCCTGGGAACCACCGAACAGCAGTGGAGCAAGTTTCACCGGTTCGCGCACGATCAGTGCGCCAACTCCCTTCGGTCCACCGATCTTGTGAGCAGACACCGATACCAGATCGGCCACCGCCACGTATTCCGGGAGCGGCAGCCAGGCAGCTGCCTGCACCGCGTCGGTATGAAACAGAGTGCCTGGAGCCTCCTGCCGGATCACTGCTGCCACGGGCTCCAGGTGGTTCACGGTGCCCAGCTCATTGTTGGCGGTCATCACCGAGATCACCCCTGTGGCGATCCCCTGTGATCGACGTTCGGCCAGGCTCGCGGCCAACTCTTCTGTCAATACCCGACCGAGACGATCAACCGGCGTGGTGGAGCCACCCAGCAACAAGGTCGGATCCAGAACGGCATGGTGTTCCACGGCTGAACAGATTGCCGGAGCTGACCTGGGCGGCATCCCGCCGGTGATGGCGTGATTGTCAGCCTCAGTTCCGCCGGAGGTGAACACAACCTCTGACGGTTTCGCACCGACCGCCTCGGCAACGATCTCGCGGGCTTCGTCGAGAGCCCTGACCGCATCCCGGGCCAGAAGGTGGGTTCCCGAAGGATTCCCGTACCGGGAATCGGCATTGGCGGCCAGGAAAGGATCCATCGCAGAGCGCGCTGCACCGCAAAGCGGCGTTGTGGCCGCATGATCCAGATCCAGCAACCGCTCGAATGTCACCTCACGAGGGTACGCGAGGTGGGACTCGGGAGCCTCCTCGCAAGACATCTCCGGAAGCACCGGGATGCCGGGTACCGTGCATCACTCCATTACCCGCAGAAGGGCTGTCTGGCTTGCTATGGCCACCAGATTTCGGTCTTCGTCAAAGATTTCCGCCGACCCGGTGGCGTACCCGTTGCCGGCCACATGGGCACGAGTGTGCTGAAGCAGCCATTCAGAGTGTGGCTCGGCCACCCAGACCAGACCGATCTGCAACGAGATGACAAAGAAGAATCCCTGCTCGCTACCGACAGCCGTATGAACGGCAGGGCCGAGAATGTCACCGGGCACAGCCAGAGCAGACGGCTCCCAATGACCGCCCGGCAATCGTGGCGACTTGTTGAAGCGGAACCAGGAAGCAGTCCGGGGTTCGCCCGGCGCGACCATCGTCGAGCTCGGCAGATTGCCGAAGGCCAGCCGGAAGTCGGTCTGGAGGTGATAAGGAATCCGCGCGTACGGATTGTCTCCGATCGACTTCCGACCGGGGCACTCCAGGGGATCCGGAACGTCTGGGGCAACGGCCCCCACGAAGGAAAGCGGCGACTCTTTGTCGACTCCCATCACCAGCGTCACGACCAAGTCATTGCCGACCGGACCGGACGGGTCTCCTCGCTCGGGATCAAGGGCCCAGAGTCGGGCAATCGCCTGCGCTCCGCTGCGTCCAGACCGCAGGACTTCAACCTGTACCGCCACCGGGCCACAGGGGATCGCTTGACAGAAGGTGGCGTCACACGAGATCGGCCGGAGTCCGGGAGCACCCGATCGGGCGACCTCGGTTTCCGCAGCACGGATGGCAGCTGCCATCGTCACCCCGCCGAAGGCGTACATGATTCGCCATGCCTCTCCGATCTCGAGCTGATACCGGCCGTCAATCCCGTCCACGGGAATGGGTTCGGTGTCGGTGAGGATGTTTCCCGAAGGGATCGCAGACAGCTCCGTGGCTGAAGTGGAATTCACTCGCCAAGCGTCGCCGAATATGGACTCAACCGACAAATCTCGGCCGGGAAGTGGATTCGAGTTCGAGCGGTGTTGGATTGCGCCAGAAGAAGAGCTTGCCCCGTTCATCCAGATTGGGGTCAACCCAGATTTGTCAACCCAGATATTGAGACAGAGCTCTGGCGGAGAGAACGATGGCCAACACCGAAAGAACCGCGAAGAACACGATCAGTCCGCTGATGTGGGCCAGGGTCGGGAGCTTCTGTCCCCTGGTGCGAACTGTCATTGCGGCGCCGGCAAGGCCTCCGGCCACCAGGCCACCCACGTGACCACCGATGGAAATGTTGGGTACGGCGAACGTGATCACCAGATTGAGCAGAACCAGGGTGAGAATCCCCGATTGCCACGGATTCTGACCCGCACGCCACTGCATCACCACCATTGCGCCCATCAGGCCGAATACGGCTCCGGAAGCTCCCACCGTGGGTGAACCCGGACTCAGCAACATGACTCCCACAGCGCCACCCATGAGGGAAACGGCATAGAGCAGACCAAACGAAACCTTGCCCAGCGCGGGTTCGAGCACCCTGCCGAGCAACCACAGAAGGTACATGTTCATGCCCAGATGCATGATTCCGGAGTGCAGGAAGGCGCCGGTCACCAATCGATGCCACTCACCGTCACCGATGATGGGACCCCACGTCCACAAGTTCTGGTACAGATCACCCTGAGCCGAGTTCACGGAACCACCGTTGAACACAACGGCCACATACACCCCGATGTTGATGGCGATCAGCACCTTGGTGACGATCGGGTCCGAGGTCTTGCCGAATACCTGCGAACCGGTGATCACCTTCGTGGATCGCGCCGAGGAGCACTCGGGGCAATGGAATCCAACCGACGCCTGAACCATGCACGAAGGGCAGATCGGGCGATTACAGCGCTGGCAGGTCACTCCTGCGGACCGATCCGGATGCCGATAACAAGTCGTCGGGCCGGGCTGGGCCGAAGGTTGCGGTTGCACTCACGAACGGTACCGCTTGGGAACACCCACGCTTCGTCGGGGCCGTTCAGAGCCTTCGGTCGGGGCCTCTCACGATGGAGGCACCCGAGCCGTGGACCAGACCACAACCGAGAGCGGCGGCAAGGTCAACAACAGGGAACAGGGCTGACCCTGCCAGGGGGTCCCCTTGTCGACAGCCAAGCTAATCACATCATCGGCCGCTACTTCCGTGGCGGAACCTCCAAAGCGCGATTCCTCGGTGGAGATCGCCAGGTGCCAGAGGTCGTCCTCAGGCACACCAACCCGGTAGCCATACCGCAGGTGGGAAGAGAAGTTGGCCACCACAACCACGGGACTCCGGTCTCCACTCCCTGTTGCGGCAACCCCGGATCCATCACGCAGGCCAGATCGTGGGACATGCCTCAAGAAGGCGAAGACATTGCCGGCGCGATCCCCGGATTCCAGCCAGATGAATCCCCCCGCATCCACAGACCACAACGAAACCAGGCACTCCTGCATCCGATTCAACTCTGAAACGAGTGCGACCATTCCGGCACCAGGTTGCTCCTGCGCCAACCACCATGGAAGTTCAGCATCGTGATTCCATTCGGAGGGTTGCGCCATCTCTGCACCCATGAACAGCAACTGGTCCCCCGGATGACACCACTGCCACGCCAGCAGCGCCCGCAGTGAGCTCAGTCGCTGCGCCTCATTGCCGGGACCCTTGGCCAACAAGGATCCCTTGAGATGCACCACCTCGTCGTGACCCAGAGGAAGGATCCAGCGCTCCGCGTCGGAGTAAGTGCTGGGTTTCACGAGTTGATCGTGTAGTCCCTGGCGATTCGCCAAGGGCGCTGACACATAGGACAACGTGTCGTGCATCCATCCCATGTTCCACTTGTGGGTGAATCCCAATCCGCCCTCATCAACCGAGGTGGTGACACCGGGCCAAAGCGTTGATTCCTCCGCAACCATCAAGGCGCCGGGGAACTCCTCGCCAACCGCGGCGTTGAGTTGGCGAAGAAGGGACACGGCATCAAGGTCTCGTTGACCACCTTCGGGATGTGGGAGCCAATCCCGGCCGATTCGGGAATAGTCGCGGTAGAGCATCGACGCCACTGCATCGACCCGCAGGCCGTCAGCCCTGAACTCCTGCAGCCACATGAACGCACTCGAGAGCAGGAAACTCCGCACTTCCGGGCGGGCGTAGTCGAAGACTCTCGTATCCCAGTCGGCATGGATTCCCCGACGGGGATCCGGATGCTCATACAGGGCCGCTCCGTCGAAATCAGCCAGCGCGAAATCATCCGCGGGGAAGTGCGCCGGAACCCAGTCCAGGATCACCCCGATACCCGCGGAGTGAAACGCCTCAATGAGCACTCGAAGGTCATCCGGTTTGCCCAATCGGGGATCGGGAGCAAAGTAACCCGTCACCTGATAACCCCAGGAACCTCCGAAAGGGTGGGCGGTCACTGGCATGAGTTCAACGTGGGTGAATCCGAGTCCGGCCACCCATTCCGGAAGAACCGAAGCCAGTTCCGCGGCCGAATACGGGTGACCGTCAGCGTGACGCCGCCAGGAACCGAGGTGTACCTCGTACACGGAGAGACGGCCCTCGGGCATGGCCCGCCGCCTCTCAGCCCACTCACGCGGAGATTCATTCCACCCGAATCCGGACTGTTCAACGATCGACACCGTGGACGGAAGTTGATCAGTCCGACGGGCCATGGGATCAGCCTTGAGTGCGGAACCGGAGACACCCACAATTTCGAATCGGTATCGATTTCCCGGTTCTGCACCTGGGACCCAACCCCGCCAGACTCCCCGGGGATCGGAATCCAGCTCCTGCGTTACCCAGTCATTCCAGTCTCCGGCAACACCAACAGCGGTCGCACGCGGCGCCCAGACCGAGAATCTGGCACCGTCGTCCGCGGGATGCGCGCCGAGCAACTGCCACAGACGACGTTCACACCCGCGATGGAAGTCGGAGAGATCCCCGGGTGAACTCGTCGGCGGCATCGGCCGGCTGCTCAGGTTTCGCTGTCAGGTGACCCGAAGCTGCCCTCGGGGGATTGGGCACCGCTGCCTTCCAGCAACCTGTCGATCGACTCGAACGGCATGTCCACCATCTCGGGCCGATGAGCCTGCTCGTAGACCACCTCATAGACAGCCTTGTCCAGTTCGAACACGGTCAGAAGAGCATCGCGGCTGGAGCGATTGTGTGGGAGAAGCCTGTGGACCTCGTCGACTTCGGCATACCCGGAAAGGAAGGCGTTGACATTTCGAGCGGTCCAGGAGTCGGCGAGCAGACGCGTATTTGCGTCTGGGGCCGGGACTTCACGCAGAGCCAATCCCGCCGCGTAGTGAAACGACCGGGTCATGCCTGCCACGTCACGCAAAGGTGAATACATGTGTCGGCGTTCCTCAACGGGTCGCTCGGGTTCCCCCTCGAAGTCGAGAATCATCCATCCCCGCTTGATTCCGAGGACCTGCCCCAGATGCAGGTCACCATGGATTCGTATTGCGCCACCAAGATCCTCCGCCATCTCGAGACGCCGGTAGACACCTTCAATTCTCTCGGTGTCAAGGCGGGGTCCGGTCACACGGCGGAGATTGGCCACCATGTCTGCCGCCCACGTCGCGGCACTGGGATCCTCCACCCCGAACGCCTCTGCCAGGGCCACATGCATTGCAGCCACCTCAGCGCCCAGGGCACGTGATTCCTCCACGAAATCGAGCTTGCATTCCCGTGGCAGCCGCTGGAGATTGAACAGTTCGCGCAGCGAGTCCATCGCGAGTTCCTGTCCCACTCCCCTCGAGGACCGGTATCTGCGAACCACGGCGAGATCGGTTCCACCGCGCCGCCAGACCCGGTGCGGCACGGGAACTGAGGTATATCCGACCTTGCCAAGGGCTTCGGTCACCTCAACATCCGGATTGGGGCCCTGGTGAATCTGTCGGAACACCTTCACCATGTGAGTGTCATCCAGAACCAGCGATGTGTTGGTTTGTTCACCGGTCTCCAGGCGAATGCTGTGGGCACTGACGTCGGGGGCGATCAAGTCACAGAACATGCCGGCCACCTCCTCGTCCGCCAATGCATCAAAGATCCAGGCGTCACCCCGCGGAGTTGGAAGCGGACCCAGAAGCGCCGATGGTGGCAGGTCCCCCGGTTCGTCCTCGGTTGCGCCGAGAATCACCTGATAGAGCTTCGGATCGCCGTGACCTCGGTCTCCACGGACCTCTGCGAGGACCCAGAGCAGGGTCGGCCAGCCGTCCACGAGCGTGTCCACGCGGCGAACTTTCACTTCCGGTTCCCGGACAGCCGAATACCAGCGCTGGGCAGCCAGAAACGGCGTCAGCAACACACTCAGCTCATTGGAAAATACAGCGGGATCGACTTCTCAGCCCTCCAGGTCGGACCGTCCGCTACCGCGGACGATCAGTATTCGAACAGCTCGAACCACATGAATCCGTAGGGAGCCAAGGTCACGAAGTACGGCAGCTCACCGATCTTAGGGAATGTCACTCCTCCGAGCATCTCCACTGGTGTCTTGCCGGCGTGGTGTTGAAGATACAGCTCCGCGGGTTGCGGTTTCGATGAGAAGTTGGTGACACACAGCACATACGGTTCGCCCGTTCCGTGGGGCGTGCGCAAATAGGCGAAAACCGATGGAGTCGAGACCTCCAGTATCTCGAAGCCTCCGAGGCCGAAGACGGGACGTTGCCGACGCACATGGATTACATTGCGGAGCCAATTCAGGAACGACGCGTTGTCCCGTCTTTCAGCTTCCACATTCTTGGCCGCGAATCCGTGGATCGGGTCCATCAGCGGCGGCAGATACAAACCGGCGAAATCGGATGTGGAGAAGCCACCGTTGCGGTCAGGATTCCACTGCATCGGTGTACGAACCGCATCACGGTCACCGAGGTAGATGTTGTCTCCCATTCCGATTTCATCGCCGTAGTACAGGATTGGGGTTCCGGGCAGGCTGAACAACAGTGAGTGGAGCAACTCGGCCTGCCTGCGGTCGTTGTCGATCAGCGGGAACAACCGGCGACTGATGCCCACATTGCGCCGCATCCGGGGATCCTTGGCATACTCCTCGTACATGTAGTCACGCTCGTCGTCGGTGACCATCTCAAGGGTCAACTCATCGTGATTGCGCAGGAATATCCCCCACTGACCTCCGTCGGGAAGCTTCGGGATCTGGGAGAGAATCTCCGCCACCGGTGTGGCTTCCTCCCGACGCAGAGACACGAACATCCGCGGCATCAGGGGGAAATGGAAACACATGTGACATTCGTCGCCGTCCCCGAAGTACGACACGACGTCCTGGGGCCACTGGTTTGCTTCGGCCAGCAGGAC
>JAUXGW010000132.1 GCA_030621865.1 Actinomycetes bacterium | reverse complement strand
GTCTCGGGGTGCAGGTCGATGAGCTGGATCGAACGAATCGTGACGGCGGCGCCCGGCTCGCCGGTGACAACCGCGGCGCTGCCGGTCAGATTGGACAGCAGAGAACTCGTCTGTTGGAGCATTGTCTCGAGTTCGCCGTGGGCAGCGGCGTAGAAGTCCGAAACCTGGGCCACCGTGGCGGGACTCAGTCCTTCGGTACCAGTCATGGAGTCGACGAAGAAGCGATAGCCCTTCTGCGTGGGGATTCGACCTGCGCTCGTGTGGGGCTGCGCCAGATAGCCATCGGTCTCGAGATTGTGGAGTTCGTTGCGAACCGTCGCCGAAGACACGGCCACTTCTGGCCGGTCGGCGACTGTTGTGGAGCCGACGGGCTGCGCCGTTTCGATGTACTGCTGAACAACAGCCCGCAAAATGGCGGATTTTCGGTCATCAAGGGTCATAGGAGAACTTCCTGGAACATTGGCACTCAGTCTACGCGAGTGCCAATGGACTGTGGAGCCGCCCGACTGGGCTAATCATCCAGTCGGAGCGCTTTGATGAAGGCATCCGAGGGAATCTCCACCGACCCCAGGCTCTTCATCTTTTTCTTGCCCGCCTTCTGCTTCTCCAGCAGTTTGCGTTTGCGGGTGATGTCACCACCGTAGAGTTTGGCCGTGACGTCCTTGCGGTAGGCGCGAACTGTCTGACGGGAGATGATCCGTGCCCCGATTGCCGCCTGGATCGGAACGTCGAACTGTTGACGCGGAATGATCTCGCGAAGTTTCTCGGTCATCCGTTTCCCGTACGCCTCGGAACTGTCGCGGTGCACGATCGTGCAGAACGCATCCACGGGTTCGTTGTTGAGGAGGATCTCCACTTTCACGAGGTCGCCTGCGGCGTAACCGACCGGGTCGTAGTCGAGGCTTGCATATCCCTGCGTTCGGCTCTTCATCTGGTCGAAGAAGTCCAGAACCACCTCCGCCAGAGGCAAGCGGTACTGCAGCTCAACCCTCTCCGGCGACAGGTACTCCATCTTCATCATCTCACCCCGACGACTCTGGCAGAGGTCCATGAGGGTTCCCACGTACTCCGAGGGCGTGATGAGCGTGCATGCGAGAATCGGCTCCGAGATCTCGACGACTCCACTCGGATCGGGCAACTCCGCGGGATTGTCGATCTCATTTTCCTCACCCGATTCCAGCAGCACGCGGTATTCCACTGACGGCGCGGTTGCGATCAAGGACAGGTCGTGTTCGCGCTCGAGTCGCTCCCGGATGATTTCCATGTGCAACAAGCCAAGGAAACCGCAACGGAAGCCGAACCCGAGTGCACCCGAGGTCTCCGGTTCATAGCTGAAGCTGCTGTCATTGAGGCGCATCTTCAGCAGGGCGTCCCGCAAGTCCTCGAACTCGTCCCCCTCAACCGGATAGAGACCGCAGAACACCATCGGCTTCGGCTCCAGGTATCCCGACAAGGCTTCGCTCGCCGGAGCCGATGCTTCGGTAACCGTTTCGCCTGAGCGGGCTTCGCCAACATCCTTGATCCCGGCGATCAGGTAGCCCACCTCGCCGGGACCCAAGGCGTCAACCGGGCTGTTCTCCGGCGTGCGCACACCGATCTCGATGGCCTCATGTGTTGCGCCAGCCTGCATGAAGCGCAATCTGGTGTCCGTGCGAAGGTGACCATTGACAACCCGCACGCTGCTCACCACGCCGCGGTACTGATCAAAGTGGGAATCGAAGATCAATGCCTGGGTACGCCCGTCGGGTTCCCCGACCGGAGCAGGAATGCGATCGACGACCGCGTCCAGAACGTCGACAACACCTTCACCCGTTTTCGCCGAGATTCGCAGAATGTCTTCTGCGGCAATTCCCAGAACCGATTCGATCTCGGCGGCGTAGGTGTCGGGATCTGCGGCCGGCAGGTCGATCTTGTTGAGGACCGCCACGATCTCGAGATCCTTCTCCAGGGCCAGATAACAATTTGCCAAGGTCTGCGCCTCGATCCCCTGAGAGGCGTCCACCACCAGGATCACACCCTCACAAGCTGCCAGGGAGCGCGAGACCTCGTAACCAAAATCCACGTGACCGGGAGTGTCGATCAAATTGATGATGTGATCGTCGTGGTTCAGACGCACCGACTGGAGTTTGATCGTTATGCCGCGTTCGCGTTCGAGCTCCATCGAGTCGAGGTACTGCTCCCGCATGTCCCTGGGATCCACCGCACCACAGATCTCCAGCATGCGGTCGGCCAAGGTCGACTTGCCGTGATCGATGTGGGCGATGATCGAAATATTGCGGATACGGGTGAGTTCAGACACTTGCTCTGTAAAAATCTGGTCGGGTGCAAATCTGGTCTGGGGCGAAATCCGGCCGGGTGGATTCCGGTTGCTGCCCACACAGTCTGGCCGCCAAGCCCCCAATCGGCGTCATCGCGGCGAAGTGCAGAAATGGGTGGATCTGCCAGTGCTCCACGATGAGGGCTCAGGTGGTGGGTGCGGCTATTCTTGGTCTTCCGTTTGGCGGAGATCCCCGAACCCACAAGAGACGCACCGAGGCACACGACCAAGATGGCGAACATCAAGAGCCAGATCAAGCGCAACAAGCAGAACGAGAAGGCGCATGCGCGCAACAAGGCTGACCGCAGCGAGATCAAGACGCTGACGAAGGAAGCCGAGGCAGCCGTCGGTACCGACGAGGCCGAAGCCAAGGTTGATGCCGCCATCAAACGGATTGACATGGCCGCCCAGAAGGGCGTTCTTCACAAGAACACCGCAGCGCGGCAGAAGTCCCGCCTCGCAAAATCACTGACCACTGAATCAACCTGATTCGCGGGTGAGCAACTCCAGGACTCTGGCGGGCCTTTCGAAGCGTGTGCGCGTGGCGCTGATAGCCGGTGCAAGCGTGATTCTTGCCCTGGGTATAGGTGCAGCCATGGTCGACGACGACGAAAGCCTTCCAAGCGAGTCGATCTCCTCGGTTTCCGACTGAGTGATCCCAGCCCCACACTGAGTCAGCGTCTGCGCCGGGACCTTCCGCCGCCAGATCTGGCGGCCAGGCGGGCCACCAGCACTTCGATCACCGTTTCCGGTGGCAGCGCCGTGGCACCACGTACATCCACGTCGGCTTTCGCCAGCAGTGCAATGGCAGAGAAGATGCGAGCGGATCCCATCTTGGTGGACTGCTGCATCGCCTTCTTGGCCGGGAACGTGGATCCCTTCATTCCCAGCAAGGCTGCCGCTTCCTTCTCGTTTGTGATTCCTGCCCCATCCAGACGGAGCATTCGTTCGTAGTGGGTCTGAAGGGTGGACATCAACTGGAGCGGATGACGTTTGCCGGCCTGCATCATTCGCTGGGCCATCGCAACGGCACCGGCGGTGTTTCCCTTGTCGATCGCGTCGGTCAACTCCCACGGCGGAACTCCCCCGGCCTCACCCAGATGAGGTTCAACATCGGACACGTCAAGGGTTCCGACACCCTCTCCCGCTCCGGCGAGGACATCCAGCAACCCACCCAGGCGGTTCACATCGTCACCCATTGAGTCCTCGATCAGGCGCCGGGCGGCGGCGGTCAACTTCACTCCCGAGGACTTGATCCGATCCTCGGTCCAGCCGCTTCGGGCCTTTCCTCCGGGAGCATCACTCGAGCGGATGTCACCACCGGCCAACTTCACCGCATCGGCGAGTTTCTTCGGCACGGAACTTGACCGGGCGCCCGGCGTGACCGGTTTGTCCCAGACCAGCACCAGATCCACAGCGTCAGGCACCTCGGCCAGAGCCACGGCGAGGTCGGTCACGTCAGCCGCGTTGAACCTGCCCATGTTCCTGGCCACGACCATGCGGTCGCCGAACATGGAAACGGTGGTGCAGGCCTGCACGATGAGGTCGAGTGTGTATTCATCACCCCGGAACTGCTCCAGAACCTCGCCACGGTTCCGGTCCCCGAGAACCTCGTTGACCAACGCCGAGGCGGCTTCTCCGAGCAGAACCTCGTCCGATCCCTTGAGCAAGTGGACGCTCATCGGTTCAACTCCATTCCTGGTGTGTCGGAATCGGATCGCGAACGATTCAGGACCATCAGCATGTCGAGCGCCCGGCGAATTGGCCTCACTGTGGCTGTCCTCACATGGGTCAACCCGTGATCGGCCGCCACGGTCAGGGCTCCGAGAGCGGCGGAAGAACCATCGAGGCGACCAACCATGTCCAGCATCCAGGGGGAACGGCCCAACTCGGTCCGGCCTGAGTCGAGGGCAATCGCCATCACCGGGTTCCCGCCCGGGACAACTGCGCCAGAGTTCATCTGGTCGGGCGACACGATCGCTGTCCGCACCCGTGGAATCGGCTCATGGACATCCCTCAGATCAAGGAGATCGATGCCGGCGGCCGAAAGTCCATGGATGTCTGCGACCTGCATCGGGGAGGCAATCAACCCACATGGCTTCCGTTCTGCCACGGCTTGCGCCCCGGAGGGAGGAAGCGGACCCAGATCCACCATTTCCGCACCCATCGCGTGAAGCCGCTCCACCTCTCCTGTGAGGTACCTGGGGTCGTCATCGGGTGACCGGCGCTGCACCTGGGCAATCAAGGCGGGTCCGGTCACTCCGCCAAACTACACCGTCCGAAATCACGTTCTTCTCGACCAACCGCGGACTCTTCGAGCAGGGTGATTCTTGATCCAAGCTGATCCGCCACCTGGGCAAGCGACGTCGACTCCTCGTGTGAGGTGACTTCGTCAATCCTTGTGACTCCCAGCTTCCACAATTCCCCCAGCACATCGATTGAATCAACATCGACTTCCAGGGTGCTGTGACCACAAGGATCCTCCCCCACCGGCAGCCCCATGACCTCGAAGGGAGGACGAAGCGATCCCGGCCTCAACAGAATCACCATCGCCGCAACCGGGATCATCGCGCTCCTGCCAACGGCGGCCATTCCCAGTCGGTTCCACAACCACAACGAAGCTGCCGCGCCGGCGGCCAGTAGTCCCCACATGTGAGGTTCCAGTGGAGGAATCGACAGCTGCGAGGCCTTGGTTGCCACCAGATCAATCCAGGAGACCATGGCTGCAACCGGTGCCTGGAGAACGGCGTCGAATGGATGTCGAACAAGCCCTGCCAGCAGTCCTGTGGTGAGTCCCAGGGTCATCACCGCCCCTGCTGCCGGTTCGGCGAAGGCGTTGGCCGGCACTGTGACCACCGACGTGACTCCGAAGGCCGCCGCCATCGGAAGAATCGCCCCGGCCTGGGCCGCCAGGGTCACCGCCACCGGCCGCGTCAGGAACCCGGGTCCGGGAAGGCGCTCGATCAACGGCCCGCTGAAGATCACCAGACCGAGGGTTGCCCCCACCGACAACTGGAATCCAACGGAGTGAACCAGCAACGGATCTGCCAGGAGGAGGCCAACCACAGTCAGGGCCACGAGTCGAACGGCCGTAACCCGCCTTCCGGCCACTGATGCACTCAGGGCCAGGAGCGCCATCGTGGCTGCCCTCATCACCGATGGCTCGGCACGGGTGATCAGAACGAACAAGGCCGTTGCGCTCACACCGAGCACCCAGCGCCCGCGAAACGGAATTCGGGAACTGAGCGGCATCAGAACAGCGAAGACAAAGACCAGGTTCTGACCCGAAACGGCGAGCAGGTGCGCCAATCCGGAAACCCGGAACCTGTGGGTGGTGAGGTCGTCCTGACCACGGTCGTCTCCGATCACAAGTCCCAGGTAGAGCGAACGTTGTTCCTGGGTCATGGATGAGGCGCCCTCGGTCAAGGTCCGATGGAACCAGTTGGCCCACCGGAACCACGGCCTGGTCGGCCCGGCCACGGAGATGTCCTTCACCCGCAGTCGCCCCGACAGGTGCTGCGACAGAACCCAGTCGCCCGCGGAGCTCTCGAAACGTTTCGGTGTGCCCCGTATGAGGAACCTGTCGCCCATGAGCGCTCCCCGAAGGACGTGTTCGTGTTCCCTGTCGACCTCGCCGGCCCACCGCCGACCATCCACGATCATGGTGACCCGGGTCCCGAACTTTCCGGCCTCAGGGTCACCCGCCAACTCGGCATCGGCTTCGATACCCGTCGGAATCGCTCGACTCAGACCGGAAAGGTCCACAGCAGACCGGACGGCAACGGCACACACCAGACAGGCACAGATGATCAGCGCCGATCTCCGCCGCTCGAGAACCAACGCTGCCACCACCAGCACTCCGACGACCGCGGCAGAAACAACCGGCTCGGCCACACGAACGCATGCGGCCATGAGCACTGCCAGGGCGACCAGCCAGGAATTCGGAATCACCTCACGACCACCTGCTCCCGAAGGGATTCCAGCTTCGCCTCACCGATGCCACGAACCTCGATCAACTCCTCCACCGACGCGAACGGACCGTTCTGTTCCCGGTGTTTCAGGATTGACTCAGCCGTGGCCGGGCCGACACCGGAAAGGGTCTCGAGAGCAGCGGCATCGGCCGTGTTGAGATCCACAACAGCACCTTGGTCCGACCCGATTGCCGTACCGCCGCCTCCCGCGGGTGAAGCCACGCTCGTCGGCACCTGAGTGGCCAGTTGCTCGTCGGTACCCGGGATGGCGATCCAGGAACCGTCCAGCAGTGGTGCAGCGAGGTTGACCCTGTCCGCATCTGCTTCGGGGAGAAGTCCGCCCGCCGCGGAAACTGCGTCAGCAACTCTGGAGTCCCCGGGAAGTTCCACGACCCCGGGGGAACGCACCGAGCCGGCCACGTGGACCAGGACCGAAGCGTCGGACGCAGGAATTCCCTTGCCGGCCGGCGCCTCGGCCACCTCACCTTCAACAGCCTGATTCTCAACCGTCTGACTTTCAACGGTCTGGGCCAGAGCCATCCGCTCCTCGATCGGGGCCGGCGCCGCGATCATCTGCCAGCCGAACCAACCGGCGGCCAACGCCACCACCAAACAAGCCGCCAGCAGCCATCCGGGAACCTTCCTCCCGACAGCGACCCCTGTCTCATCAAGCACTCCGGTTTCAGGCACCCCGGAATCGCTCGACTTGGGAAACCGCGCTGACAAAAGGGAGTCAAGAGCGGAGGAGATTCCCCCGGA
>JAUXGW010000154.1 GCA_030621865.1 Actinomycetes bacterium | reverse complement strand
GTGATTGCGCCACAGAGCCACGTTCCAGCCTCCGCCAAGGACGTTGTTGATCAATGCAGCTTGTTCCACCGACACCAGGTCGACCTCCACACCGACGTCCCTCATCGTTGCCTGGAAGTACTGGGCAGCGGCGAGGCTCTCCGGGTCCGCCGCCATTGTCAGTGTGAACGAGAGGGGTTCCCCAGCCGCTTCGGAATACCGCTGCGCAGCGGCCTCGGCCTCGTCCACGTCAAAATCAGGGAATCCGGCGTCATCGAGGTAACCCAGGTTCCCGGGAGGAAATGGTCCGGAGGCCATTTCTGCCAGATTCAGGTTGATCACCTCGTTGAAATCGGCCGCATCGAACGCATGAGCCACGGCCATCCGGGCATCGATGTTGTCAAAGGGCTCGGCACCAGAGTTGAACATCAGGTAATTGACATCCGTGAACTCGGTTGTGGAGTACGTGGCGAGGTTGCCCGCTGCCTCTTCTTCGAAGAGCACTTCCTGCTGCTGAGGACTGGCGATGTGCATCATGTCGAGCTGACCCGACAACAGCGAGTTCGCACGGGCGTCCGGATCCGGGAAAGGTCTGAAAGTGATCTTGTCGAGGTAGGGAAGCTGATTGCCTCGAGCATCACTCTGCCAATAGTCCGGATTTCGCGTGGCAGTGAAGTGGTCATTCGGAGACCATTCCTCCAGCATGAATGGACCAGTTCCGATCAGATTGGAATGGCAGTTGTCGGCGTCGTCCAGCTGTGCCTGAGCCATGATCCCCAAGCGCCCGCCGCCATGCAGATAAGCCGGAACCGTGACCCAAGGCGTCTTGGTGGTTGTCTGAACGGTCAGGTCATCCACCACCGTGACGTCTGTGATGTCCGACAACACGAGCGAGAACAAAACCGCGTCCCGCCCCGAGTAAGTACCCCGGTATGCATCGATGTTGTTCTTGACCACTTCGGCGTTGAGGTCAGTTCCGTCGTGGAACTTGATCCCCGGGCGGAGCTTGGTGGTCCAAGTGGTGTAATCCTCGTTGGGTTCGATCGACTCCGCCAGAAATGGCACGTAGTCACCATCGGCGTTCGGTGCCGTCAGGGGCTCGTAGATCGCCTTGCCCATCTGAATTCCGGATAATGCGAGCTGCGCCTCGGGGAGACACCAGCCGCCCGAGTTACCCGCCTCGACCCCATAGACGATCTCCCCACCATATGCCGGACCCGTTTCTGTTGGCGGGTCCCCGTCGGCCGATCCGTCGCCTCCCCCACAGCTCGCTGCCAGGAGCGTGAATGCCATCGTCGACGCAAGAGCCGACACAAGAACTGGCCAATCGAAACGACGATTCCCTGGTTGCGACATGGGGTCCCTTCGATCGGCTCGCGGCTATCCGGCCTCAATCCACGACGACAAGATACCGCACCGCCCGCCCGGCGGCTCCGACGACGATTTCGAGGGCCACTGGGAATACTTCTCGATTCCGGCTTGTTTTTGTCTGTATCGCGATATATCGTGATATACACACGAGAAGTAATCAACTTCTCCAACCAAACCCAATGAAGGGAAGTCATCAGTGACTGACGACTCAACGAAATACCAAACTGAAGGGACACGACAACCGTCGACGTCCGATCAGGAAACACAAGAAGCAGAAACACAAGAAGCAACCGACGACAGCACACGCCGTCGCCGTGGCCCCAAGGGGCGACGGGGTGGCCACTCCAGAGGAGGACCGCACATGGGCCACGAACACGATGCCCACCAACAGAATGAAGAACCTCGCGGCGGACGCCGTGGCAAACGAGGCCGCCGAGGCCCGGGTGGCCGATCCAGAGCCAACCGCGGAGATGTTCGCACCGCAGTTCTGGCGCTGCTGAACGAGGAGCCGATGCACGGGTACCAAATCATGCAGGAACTGGCCGAACGGACCAACGGAGCCTGGCAACCAAGCCCGGGCTCGGTCTACCCGGCACTCCAGCAACTCGCCGACGAGCGCCTCATCTCGAGCAAGGACCAAGACGGTCGCAAGATCTTCCAACTCACCGACGAGGGCAGGACGGTCACCAGCGAAGCGGAAAAAGGCATTCCCCCGTGGGAAAGACTGGCCGCCAACGCCGGATCCGTCGACCTGCGACAGACGGTGTCGAGCGTGGCCAGCGCGGCCAAACAGGTCGCCACCAACGGCACACCCAAACAGGTGGAGACCGCGGACGAGATCCTCACGGAAGCCCGAAAGCGCCTGTACCAACTCCTTGCGGAGTAGCGGCCGCGCCGCGCCCGGATGATTCGGTACCCGGAAGACTCGGTGCCCGATTCATTTGGGGTCCCCACCTCGAAGCCATGCCGGCATGGGCCAGCGATTGCTCCTGGGCCTGCGACTCCCGGTGCTGGAGACGGGAATCCGGGCCTGCTCTCAATGAATGTCGGATGAATGTCCGCCGACCTCCGTGCGATCGGGATTCCGACTGGTACGTTTCAGCGACATGCAGCCACACAAGATCGCAACCTGGGACGAGGTGCCGGACCGTGAACCGGTCGGTGCGCTCGTCTCCAACGTGGACGTGGTCATCGTCCGCTTCGACGACAACCATTCGGTGCTCTACGGACGATGCCTGCACCGCGGTGCTCACCTCGCCGACGGCCACATCGAGGGTGACAACCTGATCTGTGGAATCCACGGCTGGGACTACATCTTTCAGACCGGCGTGTCGAGCTACAACAACACCGAACGGCTGGCCAGGTTCTCATCATGGGTTGAAGACGGTGATCTCCTCGTCGACCTCGACGAGATCCTCGAATGGGAGAAGACCCATCCCCAGCCCTACGACCGCGCGGCCTATCAAGGTGCCTACCAGGATCCCCACGGCACACCGGATGAGCCGCATGTCGGCCTCATCCGCCGGCTGGCCACCGAAGGACTGGAGTACATGGGCCATCACGGTCCAACGGCTGCAATGGGTGTCCCCCGGGACGCGCTCCCCAGCTGGGATGACATCCAGTTCGTCACTGCCCAATTGGCCCGCCGACCTCAACTGGATGACGTCGAGATCCACAACGGCGTGGTCATCGGAGCGAATGCCGCGAGTCCCCTGAATCTCGAGATCCCCCTGTTCGTCTCGGACATGAGCTACGGCGCAATATCGGAAGAAGCCAAGGTGGCCCTTGCACGAGGCGCCGAACTCGCCGGCACCGGCATCTGTTCAGGTGAAGGCGGCATGCTTCCCGAGGAACACGCCGAGAACTCCCGGTACTTCTATGAGCTCGCCTCGGGTGGCTTCGGGTGGTCGCTCGACAAGGTCAGGGATGTCCAGGCCTTCCACTTCAAATTCGGCCAGGGTGCAAAAACCGGCACAGGTGGACACCTTCCCGGACACAAGGTCACAGGCAAGATCGCCGAGGTCAGGGGCCTCCCCGAAGGCCAGGCCGCAATCTCGCCCTCCACCTTCGAGGACCTGACCAACGAAGACCACTTTCGGGCACTCGCCGAGCAGGTCCGCGAGGCATCAGGTGGGATCCCGATCGGAGCGAAGCTCTCCGCACAACACATCGAGGACGACATCGACGCGGCACTTCGGATCGGCGTCGACTACATCATCCTGGATGGCCGCGGCGGTGGCACCGGGGCCGCACCGGTGGTGTTCCGCGACAACATCTCCGTACCGACCATCCCGGCACTGGCCAGAGCGCGTCAGCACCTTGACACCCAAGGCCGCAGCGATGTCTCCCTGATCATCACCGGCGGACTCCGCACCCATGCCGATTTCGCCAAGGCGCTGGCTCTGGGCGCCGACGCGATCGCCGTTTCGAACGCCGCCCTTCAGGCGATCGGGTGCTTGGGAATGCGGGCGTGCAACACCAACAACTGCCCGGTGGGAATTGCCACCCAAAGAGGAGATCTCCGGTCTCGACTCATCGTCGACGAGTCCGCGCAGCGCCTCGAGAGGTTCTTTGCTGCGACCGTTGAACTCATGGGCGTCCTGGCCCGAGCCTGTGGCCACACATCACTCAGCGACTTCTGCGTGCAGGACCTCACCACCTTCGACCGGGACATGTGTCGTCTGGCCGGAGTCCCCTACGGCGGCTTGATCCCTTGAGGGCATACTCGGCGGGTGCGCAGCCCAGAAGAGCCTGAAGCCGCGGTCATCGACGCTGTGGGGACCGGGATTTGGCGGGTGGTATCGTCCAACTCGTGCTCCCCGAAGGCAGGACCGCTCCAACGCACCCTGACGGACCCCTGTCACATGCCGACTGTTCGATCGTGATCGTGACGTACAACAGCGCGGACGATATTCCAGGGCTGTTCGAGAGTCTGGCTGACGCGACTGGTGATCGCTCGGTTCGGACAGTGGTTGTCGACAACTGTTCAACTGATGGCACCCTTGAGACTGCCAAGGCCTGTGGAGCCAGCCTCGTCATCGATTCAGGAAGGAATCTGGGCTACGCCGGCGGAATCAACCTCGGGCGGCGTGCCGCCAGGGAAGCCGGTCCGACGGATTCATTTCTGGTGCTGAATCCGGACCTGCGTCTGGAGCCAGGGGCGATCGACCACATGCTCAAGATCATCGAGCGGCCGGACGTAGGTGCAGTCGTGCCACGACTCACCAACGAGCAAGGGGACACACGTCACTCCCAGCGTCGGGAACCGAGCATCCCCCGCGCATTCGGGGAAGCGGTCTTCGGAGCCCGATTAGCCGGACGACCCAGCTGGCTTTCGGAAGAAGTCAGGGAAGGCTGGGCCTATGAGCAGTCAATACCCGTCGACTGGGCCACCGGGGCGGCAATCCTGGTCAGCTCGGAGGTCGATGAGATCGTCGGCGACTGGGACGAGACGTTCTTCATGTATTCCGAAGAGGTCGATTACGCACGAAGAATCAGGTCAAGCGGATTCTCGATCATGTACGCGCCGGGGGCCGTGGCTTCCCACAGCGAGGGAGGTTCGGGGCAATCGCCGGAATTGACGGCGCTCCTGGCATTGAACCGGATCAGGGCCTACGCAAACACCCACGGTCGGTTTTCTGTGGCCGTGTATCGTCTCATCGTGGTTGGCTGGGAACTGCTTCGTTTTCGACAACCGGGGAGGCTGTACGCCGCGCGTGTGGCACTGGGAGTTGCCTCGCCGCCCTCATTCCGGGATGCACCTCAGATCGCGCCGGTCCCCTGGTGAGTCGGTCGGTCCAGCAGCCAATCGGGGGATTCACCCAAATGGACGGTTCGATCATCATCCCGGCCAACAACGAGGAGGCGGTGATCGGGCGTTGCCTGCGGAGCCTTGCGGCGGACGGCCCGATCGGCCTCAGTGTTGTAGTGGCGTGCAACGGCTGCACAGACGACACGGCCAACGCCGCCAGACAAACCGGTGTTCCCGATGTAGTTCTGGAAGTCGACGAGGCCTCAAAGACCACGGCGCTCAACCAGGCGGAACGGCTGGATCCTCCGTTTCCGCGTATCTATCTCGACGCCGACATCGAGTTGACAGGAGCAGCGGCCCGCGAGCTGGCCCGAGTACTGAGCACCGGCAGAGTGGCCGGCCGACCCCCGGTCAGTTACGACACGTCGGGAGCATCGTGGGTGGTTCGGAGCCACTACAGAGTTCGCGGCCGAACCCCGGAACTGACCAGCCGACTCTGGGGTGCCGGAGTGTACGGTCTCTCGTCGAAGGCCAGGGAACGCTTTGGGGAGTTCCCCGACGTCACCGGAGAGGACCTCTGGGTGGACGAAATGTTCGACCAGAGCGAGCTGGTGGTGGTACCCACGGACCCGGTGGTGGTTCAGGTTCCACGCACCACTCGGGCCTTGTTCCGAGTGGTGCGCCGCGCTCAGCGGGGCCGGCTGGAACACAGCTCCGCGAGTGTGCGTCCTGACAGGGATCTGCAAACCACACCGAGTGGCACACTTCGAGCGGTCCTGCGGACGGCGCGCGG
>JAUXGW010000292.1 GCA_030621865.1 Actinomycetes bacterium | reverse complement strand
TGCGGATCGGCAAACTCCTCCGTCAACAAGGGGTTGTGATCATCATTGGACGAAGATGTCTGGCATGCATTTGCAGCCAACATAAAAGAGCATGCGTGATCACTTAGTGGGCTGCCTCTTCTTGCGCCCGCCGCCGCGTGATGGCGCGGGCCGGATGATCCAGCCGCGCAGCTCGTCCAGTATCGATGGTCGTCTTCGCCAGTTGGGGTCGACGCCGACGTGGACGAAGGTGGCGGCGATATCATCCCATTCGGAGGCGGCCGCGTCGGGCTCCATGGCCATGGTGGCGGCGATGCGTTCGGCTCCGGCGGCCATGATTCGCGCGAGGGTCTGGACGTGGATGGGGGGTGTGGTTCGGACCTTTCGTCGCTTGGTCGGTCGGTGCTCGAGGAGCCGGTGCTTGTGGGCGAGGATGCAGGCGAGGTTCGATGCGGCGATCGAGGCGTGAATCAGGGCGCAGGCGGTGTGTGCGGTGCGGGAGCGGATCTCATCCATGCTGAACCCCGACTTGTTCAGCTTGTTGTCGAGCTCGATCTCCCACCGCACGCGGTAGAGCGTGGTGACCTGCTCCGGGGTCACGTCGCGGGGGAGGTTGGTCAGGTAGTAGCGGTACAGCCCGTCGTGGCGGACGCCGACGAGTCGAGCGGGCACGGCATCGTCCCCGCGCCCGAGACGGACGTCAGCGTCGATGGCAGGACCACTGAGGCAGAGCGTCTCCTCGTCGAGCAGCGTGTCGAAATCTGCGCCGGGCACGAAGGTCCGCGAGACCTCGCCGGCCGCGATGCGCTGCACCTTGGGCTTCCAGCTCTCCTTGAGGCGGATGACGTAGCGCACCCCGAAGCGCTTGGCGTCGCGGAGAAGCTGGAAGCTGGCGTAGCCCAGGTCGGCGAGGAGCCCGAGGCCGCGCCACGACTCATCGAGCGTCAGGTGCCTAGCGTCATGTTCGCGAGCCGGACTGATGGTGTATCCAACCGTCGCCCCCACCCCGATGCTGAAGCGTTTGTGAATCTTCAGCGCGGCATACTTCCCCGTCCCCGGAAACGCGTGGAGCAGGTCATCGTCCAGTCGAACGGTGCTCGAATCGAAGGCGTGCCAGTCGCTCACGTGGCGGCCGAGGAAGCCGGGGAGGTCCACCGGCAGCGAACGCGCGCAGGCCATCGCTCGTTCGGCCACGTCGGCCATCGTCTGCTCGAACGCCTCCGAGAACCACGAGTAAGACGCGCTCCGCGCCACCTTCGCGCCCCCGGCCTGGAAGTACGCGTCGACAATCGATGCCTGTCGACCCGCGCCCCCGCGTGCCGAGGCTATGACCGCGGCGCGAACGAACTTCACCGCGTCCAGCTTGCGGACGCGCTTCTGCAAACCGCTCCCCTCGATCAGCGCCGAGAGCGCCTCCTCGGGCAGCACCGCCTCGAATACCTCACGCACATCCTCGCCGCGCATCCCGAGTCCTCCAGAAGGAGGGCAGAGCATCACGAAAGCCCACCGGCCTCCACGCTCGCCTGCAACCGATCGAAATCAGGCGGTTCTCAGGCTAGCCGGACACGCATGCCTGCTGTGGTTGGGGACGCGGATCTGATCTTCGGGTGCCCTATCCACAGATGGCGAGTGGCCTGTCCTCATTTTGAGACATAAGTCACCTCTCATGTCGCATAAGAAAGCATTTTGGTCCCGCACGTTATCCCGAAAATAGACACTTCCCAGCTGGAATGTGATGCATTATGAGGTTGGTGCCTGTCTAGGCCCGCTGAGTTTATACAGACCGTTAAAGCCTATGTTAGGGGGACTGAACCCATGGACTCCCGGGGCGGTGTCGGTTCTGGTACCGTGTTCGGAGAACCATTGGCGATGGTGGAGAAGCTGTCCGCTTTGGACGCTTCTCGTGACCATCAGCAAGGGAGCTGTCTTGCTTGTTTTACCACTTCCTCGTCTGCGCTCTGTTGTCGGTCCTGCAGTCCTATTGGCTATCCTCTTTTGGGTTCTGCCCGATGTTGCGGCCGCACAGAGCGCCGGGTCCGAGGTCGGTCCGCCGCTCTACGAGCCGGGGCAACTCTTTGAACAGTCCAACCTGGAACTCGGTATCGATGCCGACCGGGCTTACGACAGGGGGCAGGGACAACTCTGGGGCGGAGCCATCATGATGACGGTGATGGGGGCTGTGGGTGGCATCATCATGACCTATTCGGCCGTTCGACTGGCAAATCCACCCGAGAATGACTCGGTCTATGCTGGATATCTGGGGTTGCCGATCGCACTCGGTGGAGCAGCAATAATTGTAGGCGCAGTCGTTGGCGGCATTCGGATACGGCGGGGACGCCGCCTCATGGAAGAAGCAGAAGCTTCTCGTGCGTCTGTGGCTGTGATTGTCGGTCCGCGGTTCAACGGAATTCGCCTGGATTTCTAGGTCGGGTGCATCTCGAGCCCTGGGGGCATGCCAAATGGTCGAGACTGTGCTCGGTGTCTCTGGCCAATAGCAGGCCGGATGAGCCCCCTAACAATCATCTGCAACAGACCAGGGCCCGCAGACCGGCCCGCCGAGACAGCCGGCCGGGGCGTTCAGGCCCTGGCTGATGAGACAGAACGTTAGATGGACCGAGCGTACATGCAGCCTCGCGTCGGCGGGGCGAACGCGCCTAATTCGTCAACCAAGGGTTTCCCCCGATGCGCTCCACCTAGCGAAGGGGTAGCTTGCAGGTATGCGAACAACCAAAATCCTCGCCGCAGCGGCCATCCTGCTGTCTGGCTGTTCCGACGACGCGTCGTCCGTAGGTCCCGACGGCGGGGGACATGATTCCGGGTCACTTCCGCTGATTTCGCCTTCAAGCGTGGCGGAGGTCGATGGGATCGACTGCGACAGGTTCGATCTGAGATACAACGAGGGTATTCTGCATTTTCGGGATCACGACTGCAGTTGCTCTACGTCGACTGGG
>JAUXGW010000130.1 GCA_030621865.1 Actinomycetes bacterium | reverse complement strand
TGTCGTGAGATTGTTCCGCAACTCCCAGCAACGTCCAATGCATGGCGCGCCACAGATTCTCGCGTGCGAAATGCCGTCCGGAGTTCCTCTGCTGCGCCTAGGGTCGAGAGTCGGCACGCAGGCGCGTACTCCGGCACGCGCCCATGGAGGGAACACACATGACCAAGGGCAGGCCCAGGCCATTCAACAACTCAATTCGCTTTTCCGGACTGGGTCGCATCCTCATCGGCGGCGCTCTAGCCCTGGTGCTGATTGCTGCAGGTTGTTCCGACGATGATTCCGATGCCACGAACGGCGACGGTTCAGGACATGACGAAGCGAAGGGATCCTCTGCGGCAGGTGACCTGATCACCTCTGCGGAGGTTCGCCCCGGACCCAACAGCGTGCTGAGCGCGGAGCTGGATCTCGAGATGGCCTCGGACAGCACGATCGAAGTCACCGTTGATGGCCCGGGAGACACCGCGGTGGCAGATTCGCCTGATGTCGAGACAACCACCGCCACAGTGCCGGTGCTGGGAATGCGTGCCACCGAGACATACGACATCGAGGTCACAGCCACTTCCACGGATGGAGAAACGGAGTCGCTGGACCTCACCTTCGACACTGGCGCAATCCCGGAGGACTTCCCGCCGCTGGAAGTGACCGTGTCCGAACCGGATGCGATGTCACCGGGGATCACTCTCTACAACGCCATGTACTGGGGTCCGCCGGATGACAGCGATGTGGAAGTCGAAGACCCTGAAAACGCAGGGCTGATAATCGCGGTGGATTCGAGCGGCGAAACCGTCTGGTACTACCAGAGCGAGTTGGGCCTGTCGGATGTGAGCACCACCGACCGCGGGACACTGTTGATATCGGTCGACGATGTCCTGATCCGCGAAATCGACATGCTTGGGTCGGTGATCAAGGAACAGGGCACGTTGGTTGCCACTGAGTACTCACCTGTCGACATCGAGGGCACCACACTCCTGAGCGACATCACCGACCCGATCGACATCGACAGCAGCCACCACGAGCTGTACGAGATGGCCAATGGCAACACTCTCACCCTCAGCACGGAGATCATTGATCTCGATCCAACCCGGACGGCGGGACTGTGCGATGGCAAGACCAACGACGATGATGAACCGATCCCGGACCCAGAAGCAGTGGTGGGCGACGTCGTGACGGAGTTGACTCCAGCCGGAGAGGTCGTGCAGGAGTGGGCGATTTCTGATTACTTCGCTCCCTTGGATCGCCCGGGCACCGACATGTGCACCGAACCGAATCCGATCGCACCTCCCAACTGGTTCTACCCGCAGCGCGAAGATTTGCGGGACTGGACCCATGCAAACGCTGCCGTGGTCGATGAAGCCACGAATACCCTCGTTGTCTCCACGCGACACCTGAACTCCCTCATGGGAATTCGCTACGCCGACGATGAGAACGGCCCGGCTGGAGAACTCCTGTGGGACATCGCTCCTGATGGATCCCTCGCGATGGTCGGCGGCGGCGAGGTCGCCTATCACGGCCACGCGGTGGAACCTCAGCCCGACGGCACCCTTCTGTACTACGACAATGGAAACGGACGGCCGGGAACCGGACCCGAGGCAGGTGCCCCGCCCTTCAGCCGGGCGGTGATGTTCCGCGTCGATCCCGACGCCGCAACGGTGGAACAGGTCTGGGAGCACCGTGATGTACTTCCCGACGGTTCACCGATTTTCGCCGCCTTCCTCAGTGACGCCGATCGCCTCGAGAACGGAGACATCCTGATCACTCACGGCGGTGTTTCCACCGAGGCCGAACTCAACTATTCCCGTCTGGTCGAAGTGGTACCCAACTTCGAAACAGGCGAGAACGAAATCGTTTTCGACGCCATCCTGGGCGATCAGGAAACAATCGGTTGGACCGCCTACAGAGCTGAACGTCTTCCGTCCCTGGTGTTCAGTCAATAACACCGGCGTGACGGGACAACAGCGCGACCGCCGGAATCAATCGGCCTTGGTGAACGGCCTCGCGCAGGTCGGCCCGATGCCGGCAACAAGCCGGCAGTAGGATCCGGGGGCGGCGCAAGGACGTCGCCTTCGAGGGTGCCCGGAGCTGGGAACTCACCCTGTGAGGCAGTGCCGCAATGGGGGATGGACGAACCGTGAATCGCAACGTCACCGGCTGGTTGTTCGTCGCCGTTCAGGCGATCCTGCTGGTGGCCTTGGTGCTGCTGCCCGGCGCAGACGACTGGCCGACTCCCGACTGGCTCGAAACCCTCGGTTTCCTGACTCTGCTTGCAGGACTGGCGATAGTCGGGATTTCCGCGTTGGGTCTGGGCAGCGCCCTCACCGCCACGCCGGTTCCAACCACTCGCGGGGAACTCACTGTGACCGGCATGTACCGATTCGTCCGGCACCCCATCTACTCAGGAGTGCTCCTGGTGGTCGTCGGGTTGACCGTGAGTTCTGGGAGTTTTTTGACTCTGGGAGTGGCGATCTTCACGGTGCTGTTCTTCAACGTGAAAGCACGTTGGGAGGAAGCCCGTCTCAGGGAGGAGTATCCGAACTATCCGTCGTACGCGGCTCGCACTCCCCGATTTGTTCCACGACCCTGGCGGCGGGATCCAAATAGCTAGTACCCGACGTCAGAGCAGCACCTCTCAGCCGCCGAGCACCTTCCGGAACCATTTCGGCGCATTGATGGAGTCATCACCCACAGCCCCGGCGTTCACGGTCTGCCTTTTGGCCCTGGACTTGGTCTTCGTCCCGCACTGGCACCTGTCAGCTGGAGCCACACTACCGAGAACCTGCTCGACGTGAGCGCCACAGCCGGCCCAGCCGGCTTTGCCGCATTTCTTACAGGTCACTGGTCTGCACATACCCGGTAGGGTATCAGGGCTCGAGCCCTCATGTTGTCACGGGCAGCGGGCAGATCCCCCACCGAAACACTTCATTCGACCTGCAGCCAACCCTTGTAGCCATTCCGGCATCGCCGCTCATCAACAGTGTGCGACGCGCGGTACAGGAACCCGGTTCGACATCACCTCGGGCGAGCTCACCCTGGACGTCGCAGCCTGGCGCCATCTGGACTCACCAGTGGATGAATTGAGATCCCTGGTCCGCATCGAATGGGACGCGATGGATGTCTGGCTCGAGGAAGAACTCGAAGTGTTCGTCCATCCCCGGGATCCGTACACCAGGGTGGACACCCTCAGCTCTTCCCGACACGTTCGAGCACTGGTCGATGGCGAGGTGATCGACCGGCCCAGTACCAAGTTCTCCTGAGCACCCAGGATCATTACCGACTCACGGATGATCCTGGCCGCCAGATCGAACCCTCAACCCCCGACTTCAGGACCTCCGCGATCGTGACAGCCTCGTTCGTCATGTGGCCGAGCTGATGGGGCGGTCCCGGGACTGGGCAATACCCCCTATCGTACTTGTATACCCTCGGGGGTATTGCTAGGGTCTCTTGACCCGAGTGACGTGGCAACTGCCGTCATGGGGATCAACTCCTGTACCGACCCGAAATGAGTACGCGCATGACATCTGTAGTGGAACGCCCGGATGGAAGCCCGACCCAGGATGAATCAGAAGACGGTCTCCTCGCGCGAATCGGCAGGGCTTCCGGGAGGCGGCCCAAACGCGTCTTCTTCATATGGGCAATTGTGGTGCTGCTCTCTGCTCCACTCGCAGCCACGCTGACTTCTGCGCTCTCAGGCGCCGGGTGGGAGGCACAGGGGTCCACTTCCCAACAGGTGCGCGATGAACTTCGTGCGGACTTCCCGTCACTCGGTGCCGAGGCAGCCGTGATCGCCTACAGCCAGGAGGAACCGATCGCTGACAACCCCGCAGGTGTGAACGCCCTGTTGAGTGCACTGGAAACAGCCCCGGGTGCTGCGAGCGTGATTGATCCCCTGACCGCCCCCGCCCAAGCGGGACTCATCTCACCCGATGGACTCACCGTATTGATACCGGTGGGTCTGGTCGCCGAAAGTGATTCCGACCTTCCCGAGTCCGCCGGGCTCGTAATGGAAGCTGTGGAGGGTGTCGACCTGCCACCGGGTGCCGTTGCGAACACCACCGGCGAGTGGGCGGTCTGGCATGACTTCAACACCGAGAACGAGGAGGCACTCCACAAAGCGGAGCTGCTGTCCGGGCTGCCTACCCTCATTCTGCTGTTCGTGGCATTCGGTTCAGCCATTGCTGCCGGACTGCCCCTGATTCTCGCCATGGCCGGCATTGCGGTCGGGTTCGCCCTGCTGAACCTTGGTACGGACGTGACGCCGCTGTCTGTATGGGCGATGAACTTCTCGATGATGATCGGGTTGGCCGTGGGCATCGACTACAGCCTCTTCATCGTGTCGAGATACCGCGAGGAACGCGCAGAAGGCAAAGACGGACTCGATGCGATCGCTGCAACCCTGGCCACCTCGGGCAAGGCAGTGTTCCTGTCAGCCCTCACGGTTGTCCTGTCACTCGCGGCGGTCTTCCTCGTTCCGGTGATGGTGTTCCGTTCCATGGCGTTGGGGATGATCCTCGCCGTGACCGCCACTGCTGCCGCCTCACTGACCTTGCTGCCGGCGATCCTCATCGCGATGGGCGACCGCGTGCTTGTCGTGCGAGGCAAGCAGAATCCCGACATTGCCGCTGAAGGTCGCTGGACGCGATGGACCGGCAAGGCAATGCGCCGGCCGGGTGTGACGCTCGCACTGGGCCTCGGACTGATGTTGGCTCTCGCAGCGCCGGCTCTCGGCATGCGTCTGGGAATGCCCGGCGCAGGTGTGGTGGAGGAAGGCGAGCAAAGCCGTGACGGTTACGAAACCGTCGTGGAAAGCTTCGGCCCCGGTGCAGCCGCACCGTTGTTCATCACCACACCGGCAGAGGATGCTCAATTGGTGGTGGAAACTGCTTCCGCCAATCCCGGAATCGTGATGGCGCAGGTATCCACCGAGCCTGCCGAGGATGGACGGGTTGCCGTCAGGGCCATCCCCTCGACAGCGGTCGACGACGAGGCCACCTCGGAAACGGTTACTTCGTTGAGGGAGGAACTGGAGGTAGTCGTTCCGGAGGCAGCCGTGGGTGGACCGGGTGCTCAGAATCATGATCTGACCACCGCTCTGACCAACGCGGCGCCGCTGGCGATCGCCGTGATCATGGTGGTTGCATTCCTGCTGCTGCTGATTGTCTTCCGCAGTCTGGTGATCGCGTTGATTTCGGTCGGCTTGAACCTGCTCAGCGTGGCGGCGAGTTTCGGATTCGCCACGATCGTGTTCCAGAACGGCTTCGGGGCTTCCCTGATCGGGATCGAACATCAAGGGTTCGTGGATGCCTGGGCCCCGCTCTTCTTCTTTGCCCTGCTGTTCGGCCTATCGATGGACTACCAGTTGTTCCTGTTGGCGGCGATCAAGGAACGCCACGACGCCACCGGCGATGCTCGGCGAGCCATCACCGAAGGTGTTGCCCGCACCGGCAGGCCGATCACCAACGCTGCAGCAATCATGATCGTGGTCTTCATTGCCTTCGGAGTGACGGGTCCCATACCGCCAACCGAATTGGGGATCACACTTGCCGTGGCCGTGTTGCTGGATGCGACCGTGGTTCGAATGATGCTGGTTCCGGCAATCCTCGGAATGTTCGGCAAAAGTGCTTGGGCGATTCCAGCCTGGCTGGACCGGATCCTGCCAAAGATCAGTTTCTCCCACTGATCGCAGTGCCTCAACGGTGAGCAGTTGATGCTCGAAGCCTCCGCAGGGATCCGTCCCGCGGAGGCTTCGTCGCGCCACGGTGCTTTCCCATGGAGGTGCCACCGCACCCGGCAGTTGCCCCGTGGGCCATCCTGGTGTGAGGAGGTGAATCGTGGACCTGAATCGCGGGCTTTACGACCAACTGATTGACGAGGTGCTGCACGAGCGGATCGATCGCCTTGTGAGCCGTCGCCTGCAGCCCGAAACCGGGTTGGTCGACCCGGCTGAGATCCCCGAAAGGATGGGCGAGGCCGTTGGCCAGTGGGTTCAAGAGACACTCAGGTCAATCCGTCCCGAGGACCGCGACGAGGCCGCCAGCCGAATCTCCAGGGCCCTCCTGGACACCCTTCGAGTCCTGCATCCCGACGCACTCGAACAGAACAACGAGTTGATGTCACCCGTAACCCGTTTGTCCGCGGTTGAGTCTCTGGCGCCCACCGACGAGCCGATCAAGATCCAGCGCCCCCTCACCCCATTACGCGACACGGTCCTGATGACCAACTCCCGCGATCAGCCGTCTGTCGGCAAGGAGATCGAGGCTGAGATTGATTCGGCCGACCGGATTGACCTGGTGCTGGCCTTCATCCGCTGGACCGGAATTCGCCAACTCATTCCGAATCTGAGGCGTCACGTTGAAGCCGGTAGACCGCTACGGATCATCACCACGACCTACACCGGGAGTACTGAACTTCGGGCGCTGGAAGCACTGGCCGAACTTGGAGCCGAGGTGAAGGTGTCATATGACACCACGGTGACCCGACTACACGCCAAGGCTTGGCTGTTCCAGCGGAACTCCGGGTTCTCAACGGTGTATATCGGGTCATCGAATCTCACATTTTCAGCCCAGGTGACCGGCCTGGAATGGAACGTTCGGGGTGCTCAACGACTCAATCCCGACCTGGTCTCCGCGTTCGAGCGGACCTTTGCCACATATTGGGCCGATCCACACTTTGAACCATTTGATCCAGCGCGGTTCCAGCGAGCCACTGCTGTCGCCTCCACGGATGACGCCGTACTCACACCATTCGAGATCGATCCGTATCCGTTTCAGCGACAGATGCTCGAGCGTCTTCGAGTTGAGAGACAAAAAGGCCACCCACACAATCTCATCGCCGCGGCAACGGGCACCGGAAAGACCGTCATCGCAGGATTGGACTACCGACAGCTACGCGCTGAACTCGACAGGTCTCGACTGCTCTTCGTGGCCCACAGAACGGAGATCCTCGAACAAAGCCGAAACACGTTCCGCCACATACTGCGAGATGGAGCCTTTGGTGAGCTCTGGGTTGGTGGACAGCGGCCGACTCACTGGGAGCACGTTTTCGCCTCGATCCAATCCATCTCTGCCAGCGATGCTGCCGCCATCGATCCAGAACAGTTCGATGTGGTGATCGTGGACGAGTTCCACC
>JAUXGW010000269.1 GCA_030621865.1 Actinomycetes bacterium | reverse complement strand
ACGGCGCTCTGGTGAGGTCACACTTCGCCAGGGCGCGCCCGGTCGGCCCGGCAGTATCCTCCTGTCGGTGCACGACAACGCAGCGATCCTCGAAAACCGCCTTCGACGCGAACTCAACGAGCACATCCGCCCGGCGGCGATCTCGGCCCGCCACACCCTGGGGGTTCAGGCACATCACCTCAGCGGAGAACCAATCCCGGTATCCGATCTCACCTCCGGAGGGTTCGCACCAATCTCACCAGGAACACCCTGGGGCACTCCCTGGGGCACCACGTGGTTCAGTGTCGATGCCGAGATTCCCGCTGACCTCGATCAGGAGCGAACGGAGCTGCTGGTGGATCTGGGGTTCACAGGTTCTGGACCGGGTTTCCAGGCGGAGGGTGCCATCTATCGCAATGGGCAGATCGTTTGCGGAGTTCATCCCCGGAGGCGCTCCGTGCCACTCTTGCTGCTCGCGGCTGGTGATCCGACCTCTGGTGGAAGCCACCTGGATCTGCTGGTGGAGGCCGCGGCGAATCCGGACATCTCGACCAATTTCCGGCCCACCCAGCTGGGTTCGCGCTCAACCGCCGGTACAGATCTTCTCTACACCTTCGGCGGAATCCATCTGATCGAGTTTCACAGCGATGTCCGCAGGCTCGCGTTCGAACTCTCCACGCTGATGATGGTGATGAACACCCTTGCCGTGGATCATCCCCGTCGGCAACGGATTCGTTCCCTCATCGCGAGGGCCCTGAACACGCTGGATCTCTCCGATGTACCCGGCACGGCGAGCCTGGCCCAACCATTCATCACCGATGCATTCGCTCCCGGGGCCTGCGAGGCGGCGCACAGGATCACCGCTGTGGGTCATGCCCACATCGACACCGCTTGGTTGTGGCCGCTGCGGGAGACCCGCCGCAAGTGTGCGAGAACCTTCGCGAACAGCCTGCAACTCATGGTGGAGCGACCTGATTACCGATTCACTTGCTCCCAGGCCGCTCAGTACTCCTGGATCCAGCAGGACCATCCGGAATTGTTTGCTTCCATGCAGGAGAAGGCCCGCGAGGGGCAATGGCTGCCGGTGGGAGGCATGTGGGTGGAAGCCGACATGAACCTGCCGTCCGGTGAGTCCCTCCTGCGCCAATTCATCCACGGACAGCGATACTTCGAGTCCAACCTCGGTGCGAAGTGCACCGAAGCCTGGATTCCGGATGTGTTCGGCTACCCCGGATCATTGCCGCAGATATTCCGGGCTGCAGGCTGCGAACGATTCGTCACCCAGAAACTGAGCTGGAACGAACAGAACCGCTTTCCGCATCACAGCTTTGTGTGGGAAGGCATCGACGGAAGCACCGTGCTCACCCACTTCCCTCCGGTGGACACCTACAACGCCGAGGTCGTACCCGGTGAGATGAAACACGCTGTGGACACCTTCTCCGAGCATGCGTGGTCGGACCATTCCCTGATGCCATTCGGCTTCGGCGACGGCGGGGGTGGACCATCGCCGGAAATGATGGATCGTTTCGACCTCCTTGCTGACCTTGATGGCATGCCGAAGATGACTTTGGGATCCCCGTCGGAGTTCTTCGACCTTCTCGAATCCGAGGTGGCAGGAATCGAACCACCGGTTTGGCGCGGGGAGCTCTACTTCGAGATGCACCGCGGGACCTACACCTCGCAGGCACGCACGAAGGTCGGCAACAGGGTCTGCGAGAACCTGCTGCGCGAAGCCGAACTGTGGCTGGCCACCCTGTCGGCGGCCCAGAGCTCGATGATCCAGAGCTCGATGACCCAGAACTCGATGACCCAGAACGCGGCCGAATCCTCGCGGATCAGCGACGCGATGACGACTCTCGATGCATTGTGGAAGCGGCTCCTGGTACATCAGTTCCACGACATCCTTCCCGGTTCCTCCATCACATGGGTGCATGAAGAGACCGAACGGGAACACGCCGAAATCGCGGCCGCAACACAATCATTGATCGCGCTCACCCTGGATTCGCTGGGCACCGATGCTCCCCTGGTGGCAAGCCCCCGCTCGCACGCCAGTACCGAAGTGATCAGCACCGATGGCATCGTGATCGGCCATGGACCAACCCAGATGCTTGCCAACGGCCGGACCGCCATCTACTGCCAGACCAGAGGCCTCGGACTCTCCCCCGCCATCGCTCAGGCCTGCGGCGACCCCGTCGAGGTGGAGGAACGTTGCCTGAGCAACCAATCGGTGACCGCCACACTCGACGACTTGGGCAACCTGGTGAGTTTGTTGGACCGACGATTCGACCGGGAAGTGATCCCCGTCGATCAATCAGTTCATCTCAACATTGCGCCGGATCACCCCGTGGAGTTCGATGCCTGGAACCTGGAGCAATGGACAGCAGGCCTTGCGAAACCACTCTCCCGTCCGGAGTCGATCGAAATTCTGGAACAGGGTCCCCTGAGGGGATCAATCCGGGTCATTCGGGCCTGCGGCGAGTCCCGAATGACCCAGACCTACGTTCTCAACGCAGGCAGCGCTCGACTGGACATCGAACTAGAGATCGACTGGCACGAGTCCGAGAAACTGCTGGCACTGGAGGTGCCTCTCGACATCCGTGCGAACACAGCGGAGTGTGAGATCCAGTTCGGCCACGAAAGCAGACCCACACATCGCAACACTTCCTGGGACGATGCCAAGTACGAGGTATGCGCTCACCGCTGGGTCGACATCACAGAACCGGACTTTGGTCTGGCTGTGCTCAACAACGGACGCTACGGGCATCAGGTTCAGCGAAGTCGAATTCAGGGCGATCACAGCCAGATCCGCGTCTCGCTCTTGCGGGCACCTCTGTATCCCGACCCAACAGCCGACCGGGGCCATCACGAGGTCACGATCAGTTTGCTACCGCACGGTCCGGGCCTCGAGGAGGTTCTCGGTGCTGCTGAAGCCCTCAACATGGCACTCCGGGTGATCCCTCCTGCCTCCCCGGGGGAAGAACGCTCCACCGACAACGAAATGGCTGCACCGCTGGTGTCGATCAATCACACGAACGTTGCGGTTTCCGCACTCAAACCGGCCGACGACGGCTCGGGTGATGTGATCCTGCGGATCTACGAGGCATTGGGTCGCCGCACTGACTGCGAGATCCAGTTGCACCCGGGTGTTGTGCGCGCAGAGATCGTTGACATCTACGAAGACCCGGTGGCGGATGTCGACGAAGCGCCACTTGTGCCGCCCGGAGATCAAGGGCGTGTCACCGTGACTTTGCGTCCGTTCCAGTTGATCACCCTCCGACTCCGCAGCACCTGACCTCCGGACTCCGCAGCACCTGACCTCCGGTCAGTATGAAGGGGGCGGTGTTGTGGGGGGATAACCGCCGGGAGGGGGCTGACTCTGCTGGGCGTAGTAGTACGTCCGACTCCGACCGGCGCCGA
>JAUXGW010000360.1 GCA_030621865.1 Actinomycetes bacterium | reverse complement strand
GAGGAGTCAGCGTCGCCAATTGTGAGGCGTTCTGTGTCGATCACCACGAAGCCGTGGTCGTCGAGAAGATCCAGAATCTCCGGATCATTCAAGGGATCCGTTGGTCCGTGCATCACTGCGATCATCAACGATGCACCCGGGGGAGAGCTGTCGGCGAGATGGCGCTCCAGCCACTGGCGATACCACGTCGGCAACGCGGCTGTACCGGAGCGCGTGACCGGACCTGTCAATACCGTCCGCTCGCCCTGCACAACTGCCTCTGCATCAAATTCCCGCAGGATCAGGTGAGCGGGATCCCGGAATCCGAGTATGAACTTCTCCAGCGGACCCATGCCGGCGTGAATCACCGTCACAGGCCCGAAACGGCGGACTGCGGGATGTTGCAGGATGACCAGCTTCGGCAACGTCTCCGCGAGCCGGGCACAGACATCGTCGGTGCTGGAACCGTAGGGCGTCACATTGCCGATCACCTCAACGGGATCCTTGCGCCGGCGTCGTTCACGCCTCAGGCCACGATCTGTTCCGGGAACACTTTCGGCCACCAAAACGCCGTTTCCGCAGCTCAGATGACCGCTGTTCACCCGAATACGCACATCCCGCAGCATCCTCACGGACGGTGGTGGAAGCACAAGTTGGGCTCCGGCGAGACCTCGTTCGCGATCTTCGTCGTCGATCGGGAGGGCCCTCACATCGGGCAACACGAGGGTTTCGGAGCCTCCGAGGGCGATCAGTTCGGTTCCGGGGAGTCTCGAAGCAGGCAGGAGGGTCGGTCGTGCCATACCCATGGACAGGCGTATCCGACCGATGATTCCCGGTCGCTTGGGCGCCGGAGCTGATGGTGAAGCCTTTGCGGCTGCTTTCCTGGACACGACTCCAGCCCGTTCGATGCACTCAGGACGCTAGTGCCAAACGGGTTACCGGTCGCACCAGCTTGTTTTCTGTGTCAGCGAAAAGAATCACCGGCGGTCCATCCACGTATTGCCAGTCGGGAGCCGTCGTGAAGCGGCTTTACGACGTTTGGTACCCACAACGCCGTAAATACTGATTATGTCCGTAACGAGGATAATCAGCATCGTGTCTTGGAGTCAGGCCTTCCTTGCGCGTTTTCGGGACGTCCGGCGAAGACCAGACCGGCATCGCCGCGTTCCGCGATCTGGTCGATCGGCTGCGCACCGAGATCGGCCTTATCCGGGTTGAATTGGCGGAGCGGATGGGCACGACCCAGTCCGCCATCGCCCGGATGGAAGGTAGCGGGACCCGACCCACGCTCGACACACTCGAAAACCTCGCCAACGCGATCGAGGCGGACCTGTCCCCCACTGCGGGCCTGCTCAAACTCTTCGGCAACCCGGCCGAAACTCGAGGGGCCGGACCGACCTAGCGGATCCTCCACTCGGCCATGCCCGAACAGTCCTGGGATCAAGCCCACCAATTTGTACTGACCCCGTTGGTTTTTCGGACTTCTCTCCATAGGGTGATCCCGTCACCCACGAAACTGGAGGAAGCCATGGCCAATCTCGTCGTGCCCGGCGTTCGCGTCGAGACTCGCTTCGATGTGCTGCCGCCACTTCCGGCCCCATCCGGGGTTGTCGGAGTCGCCGCCATTGTCGATCGCCCGCCGAGCCCGAACCGGCTGCTCGGCGTCACCAGAGCCGCAGAGATCCCCGTCGTGCTCGGATCAGGCACGGCAGCTTCCGCACCCGAGATTGTCCATGCACTCGGCAACGGTGCTTCGGAGGTCGTTGTGTCCGCGGTTGCCGGCGGCGGTGCTGCCGGCCTGACGCTGAACAACGCCAACTCCGCTCCCGCCGTGATGCTCAGGGCCCGCTCCAACGGCACTTGGGCCAACGAGCTTGCGGTCGACGTTCGCTCGGTGACCGATGCCGCAGGGGATCCAGTGCGTGTTTCAATCCGCGTCTTTCGTGCAGGCGAGGCCGTAGAGGAATTTGCGGATCTCATCGTGGAGGCAGGGTCACACCAGGACCTCTTCGACACCATCAACACCCGATCGGTCCACC
>JAUXGW010000241.1 GCA_030621865.1 Actinomycetes bacterium | reverse complement strand
TTCGATGTCTGCCTCGTTCGTGACGATCGGCCGGAGATAAAGACCGACTGGATCTGGCGCTACCGCTACTACATCGGCCTGCCGATGGTCGATGTGCAGAGCGTGGGAGCCGGTGGCGGCTCGATCGCCTACGTGGATCAGGGAACCCTTCTGGTGGGTCCCGAGAGCGCGGGAAGCCAACCCGGTCCGGTCTGTTACGGCCGAGGTGGCAACCGCCCGACTGTGACCGACGCGGATGTCGTGCTGGGTTATCTCCCCTCGGATGGCTTCGCCGCCGGGCGGATGAGCCTCGACATCGACGGCGCCCGCGATGCCATCCAGCGCGATGTTGGCGACCCGCTCGGGTTGGACGTGATCGAAGCCGCGCGTGGCATCGCGCGGATTGTCAACGCCAACATGGCGAACGAGACCCGCCGCATCCTCGCTTCGCACGGGGCCGATCCGGCAGAATTGTCGCTCATCGCCTACGGAGGCAACGGAGCAGTGCACGCCTGGGCCATCGCGCAGGAGCTCGGCATCCATCGGGTGCTGATCCCCAAGGGTGCGCCCGCATTCTCCGCGCTGGGTGTCCTGGTCGCCGACTACGTGATCGATCAGGTGCGCTCCTATGTCGCACCGCTGTCCCACGTTGACCCTCAGCGGCTGGCCGACCTCAGATCCGCTCTGGTGGGCGAGGTCCGCAAGGAGTTCGAGCCGGCAGGCTTGTCCGAGGACCTGATCGACGTCGACCTCTTCGTGCAGATGTGTTACCAGGGTCAGAACTTCGACATGAGCATCCCCCTGGCGGACGGTTCCAGCTTCGACGGCGACGAGATGGCCGATCTCGGCGAGCTTTTCCATCAGCACCACGAGGCCGACCGTGGTTTCTGTTTCCGCGAACAGGAACCCCTGGTCCGGGGCATGCGGGTGGTCGCGCGTGGCCATACTCCCAAACCCGATCGTTTTGCCGAGTTCGGCACCGAGTCCAACGCCGAGTCGGCCCGAATCGGCACGCGTACCGCGTACTTCGGCCCTGAAGGCCTCGATGTCCCCGTCTACGACGGGTCATTGCTGGGTGTCGGAGCCGAGATCGCTGGTCCGGCGCTGGTGCAGGAGCCCTTCACCGTTGTGGTGCTGCCGCCCGAGAGCGCGGCTCGTGTCGACGCCGACGGCAACTACGTCGTCGAAATCTGAGCAGCCGGGGCATTCGGTGGTCGGCCCGGCGGCTCGGCCGGTTCGCAGCCGAAATCACGTGATTGCCGGACTAGGCTTTGGCATTCCCTCAGGGGCATTCCCTCAGGGGCATTCACTCAGATGGACGGCAATGGCAGGACTGGAACGCGAGATCAAGCTGGAGTTCGACGATCATCTGTCGCTTCCTGACCTCGCGGATGTCGCAGCCGTCGCCGGTGGCTCGGTGTCGGTGCTCGAAGAGCGCCTGCTGGACGCCGAGTACTACGACACTGCCGATCTCCGCCTGACCAGGTGGGGATGCAGCCTGCGGTTCCGCTCCGACGGTGGGTGGATGGTGAAACTCCCCGAACCGGCTGGGAATGATGATTCGGAGCTCCTAGCGCGTACCGAGGTTCGCATCCCTTCCGACGGAAAGTCACCTCCGGCGGAAGCCTTGGCGCTGGTGGCCCCGTTTGCACGCGGTGAGGCCCTTCAGCCGGTAGCCAGCATCCAGACAACCCGTCAGCCCGTCCGCATTGACGATCCCCAGGGACGATCAGTGGCCGAGTTGGTCGAGGACCATGTCCGGGTCGAGCTGCCTGATCAGCCGCCGTGGAACTTCCGAATGGTGGAGATCGAACTCGCCGCGGGACGCAGATCCACCGAGGTGTCCCCGATCATCAAGCGCTACCACCGGGCCGGCGCACGTTCGGTGTGGCGGTCGAAGCTGGCTCGTGCACTTGGACCAGCGGCGGAGGCGCCTCCCGATGTGGTTGTCCCTCCCGTGAGCAGTTCGCCGACAGCCCGGGAAGTCATCCATGCGGCGATAGCCCGGTCGGTCCAGTCCCACCTCCTGAACCTCCCCATCGCCCGGGTCGGCGAGGGTTCGGAAGGCGTACATCAGGCCCGCGTCGCGTTGAGGCGCCTCCGCTCCGACTTGAGGACGTTCGGACCGCTGCTCGAGCCCACCTGGGCCACTGAACTTTCCTCGGAAGTCCGCTGGCTGGGCGACCGCCTCGGCGAAGTGCGCGACGCGGATGTCCGGATCATGGTGCTGAACCAACTCGTCGAGGAGGAGCCTTCCATCGAGTCGGAGCAAGCGAGGGCATTACTCGATGAACTCAAGGTCCAGCGGGACGTTGCTCATGCAAACCTCCTCGAAGCCATGGACAGCACACGTTGCACCGAACTTCTCGACCATCTGGTCGATGCGGCACAAGATCCCCGAACCGCTCCCCAGGCCGATGACCCTGCCGAAGAAAACATCCCCACGCTCGTCAACCGCCCCTGGCGGAAGCTCAGGAAGGCAGTGGGGAGAATTGGGCCGGAACCGAGTTATGCCGACTTCCACCGCATCAGAATCAAGGCGAAGCGCTGCCGATACGCAGCGGAGGCAGTGGAGCCTGTGATGGGCAAACCGGCCCGCCGGTTGACCAAGGCGATGAAGCGGATCCAGAACTCCCTGGGTGACCTCAACGACGCCAACGTCATCAGGGCGCACCTGGCCACCACGGCGGACCAGCACGAGGAACTTGGCTTCATGGCCGGGGAGTTGTCCGGGCTTCTTGTTGCCCGGGCTGGTCATTGCGAAGCCGAATTCCTGAACCTCTGGACCAAGACCAGGAACATTGAGTTGCCCGGTGAGGGAACCGGATGAAGGTCGTCGCGCTGTCGAGCATCAAGGGTGGCGTCGGCAAGACAACAGCGGCAGTCAACCTCGCTCAACTCGCGACCGAAGCCGGCCGGCGCACCCTCCTGTGGGACCTGGATCCCCAAGGCGCCGCGACATACACCCTGAGGGTCGGGGCGCGCGTTCCGGGCGGTGGAAGGAAGATGGTGAGGAAGCCCCGCCGACTGGGTGAAGCGATCGTCGACACCCAGAACCCGGGACTGAAGGTCGTGCCTGCGGACTTCTCGCTGCGTTATCTCGATCTCGAGCTGGCCGACCTCCACAAGCCCAAGGCGCAGATAGCGAGGATGCTCGACCGGGTGGAGGATCGCTTCGACTTCGTGTTCCTTGATTGCCCGCCCGGGCTCACCCTCACGATCGACGCTGCCCTGCGGGCGACCGACACGGTTCTGGTGCCGGTCATTCCCGCAGCGTTGCCACTGCGCAGCTTCGATCAGCTGACGGCCTACCTGCGGGCCGACAAACAATTGCGAAAGGTCCAGGCCCTGGCGTTCCTCTCGATGGTCGACCGACGCAAGAAACGGCACCGCGAGATGGTTGAGTCCCTGCCTGTTGAGCGCGAGACCGTGTTGAGTCAGTCCATTCCGGCCTCTGTGCACATCGAGACCATGGCTGACTTCCGATCACCGGTGGTCGTTGAACGGCCCAAGACGGCGGCGGCTGAGGCGTTCCGGAAACTCTTCGACGAACTCTGCACGAGGATGGACTGACCCTCCGGCGATTCGCTCCCGGAGGGTTACCGCCTTTTCTTCGTTTTCTTCTTGGCGCGGTTGTCTCTCGCCGCCTGATTCTTCTTCGTGGTGGCTGAAACCGCTCCCACGCGGGCTCCTTCCACGATCGGCTTCGATTTCTTGGACGATCGGGCCGATTCGGGTGGAGC
>JAUXGW010000393.1 GCA_030621865.1 Actinomycetes bacterium | reverse complement strand
TCGAGGAGGAGGTCGGCGTTTCTCTGGGTCCCGTGGTGATCAACGGCATCCATCCCGATCTCGCCGGACTGTGCTCAGACGTCCACTCTGCCGCTTCCGAGGCGGGTACCCGACTACTCGATGGTGAAGGGGAATTGCTCTCGGCGGCCGCTGAGTTTCGGCTTTCCCGCCAGGCAATCCAGGACGAGCAGCTGGATCGACTGGCCAATTCACTCCCACTCCCACAGCTCCGGATGCCCTATCAGTTCACTTCCGAAATGGGACGACCTGAGCTCGAACGGTTGGCAGACTCTCTGGAGTTGGGGATCCAGAAGCTTGAATCGGCCGATTCGCCGATGGGAAACGACTGAGATGGCTGAGTCACTCACGGAAATCGTGAGAAACAGTGACGTGATCGTCTGCTGCGGCAGCGGCGGTGTCGGCAAGACCACCACCGCAGCGATCCTCGCGCTGGAAGCCGCCCGGATGGGCCGCCGGAGCGTGGTGGTCACCATCGATCCTGCCAAACGACTCGCAGATGCACTCGGAATCGACGAGCTGACCAACGAGCCAACCGAGATTTCGGGTGAGTGGCCCGGGAGCGTCCATGCGCTGATGCTCGACACCAAGGCCACGTTCGACGGATTGGTGCGCCGCTACTCTGCCGACGAGGACCAGGCCGAGGCAATCCTCGAGAACAACTTCTACCGCAACATTTCCTCCTCCCTCTCCGGCACGCAGGAGTACATGGCTTCGGAGAAGCTCTACGAATTGGCAGAGGAGAGCGATTTCGACCTCGTTGTCGTGGACACTCCTCCGACCCGAAACGCATTGGACTTTCTGGAGGCACCTCAACGCCTGGCAAATTTCCTTGATCATCGCCTCTACCGGATTCTCATGACGCCGACGCGTGGAATCGCCAAAGCGGTGAATGTGGCCGCGCAAGCGGCGGTGCGCAGCATCTCAAAGGTGGTGGGTTCCGATGTGATCGGCGACGCCATCGCCTTCTTCCAGGCCTTCGAGGGGATGGAAGAAGGATTCAAGGATCGAGCCGCTCATGTCAACCAACTCCTGTCAGCGGATCAGACGGCTTTCGTCTTGGTGGCAACCCCGAAAGCAGACACTGTGGCGGAGGCGGGTTACTTCGCAGACCGACTGTCAGAGAACGACATAGCCGTGCGAGCCCTGATCGTAAACCGGATGCAACCGGTATTCGGAAGGGACAAATCCGGTCAACCGCACTCTCCCGCGGGCGCCCGAGCTCGCGCCACCACACTTGAGGGCGCCGCCATCTGCGACTTCTTCACCTGTTTGGCCGATGCCCAGCAACTTGCTCTTGGAGAAGCCGACCACCTGAAGGGGTTGACGGAGCAGATCTACCCGGCACCAGTGGTACCGGTGGAAGTTCAGCCGTTCGAGGTGAACGACCTGGAGGCGCTGGCACAGCTTGGTTCGTTAATGGTGCAACCCGATGACCCTGCGGTAGCGTCAGACCGGTGAAGAACGTGCTGCTTGCCACCGATGCTGATGAGGTCTTCGACGAGGTCGATGCCGCCGTCGGCGACGAAGGCACCCGGGTACACCGCGTTCACGCCGGGAAGGACGTCCGGCAGGCTGCGCTGGACCTCGAGCCGGACTTGGTCATGCTCGATCTGCAGATCGGGAACATGGGTGGCGCTGCCACCTGCATGGACCTCAGGCTGGAGGAAGGCGCCGGTCGGATGCCACCACAGCG
>JAUXGW010000256.1 GCA_030621865.1 Actinomycetes bacterium | reverse complement strand
GGACTCCACTGCGCTGGCGGCCACCGGGTTGATCACGCGAGAGCAGGGTGAATCCCTCGAGAAAGAGCTGACCGAAACGTTGCTGGAAGCACTCCGGGATCAGGTCAACTCAGATCCCGGTCTCAACGCTTCCGCGGAGAGGATCGTGAAGATCTGTGTGGCCGCCTCGGATGAGATGGGACCGATGCCCTCGACTGCAGATCTGGCCGGTGCCGCTGGAGTGACGGATCGCTGGGTAAGAGTGGCGTTCAACAAGGTGTTCGGGGTCTCACCCTCGAACTACTTCCGTGCCCGTGCGCTCCGCGAAGCACAGCGGCGCCTGAGATCGGCTCCGTCGTCCGAAATGTCGGTCACCCAGGTCGCGATGGATCTGGGGTTCTGGCATCTGGGCAGATTTTCCGAGCAGTACCGCAGCTTCGTTGGCGAGTTGCCGAGCAAGACGTTGTCCCGATCCCCTGTCAGGGGCCGTGACACACGGGTTTGAATTTCCGAGCTGCCTCTTCCTGCTCGGATTGGCGTCTACCGGCCATGGGAATCTGCGCGTACTCGCGGTCTGCCCGGTATCGGGGCTGACGGGTTGAATCTGCGGCCTGCGGTTACTCCGGCGCAGCGGTGGTTGGGGCAGCCGTGGTCTCCGGAGCCAAGGTCGTCGATGTGGAATCGATCATTGCCTGATCGACCTCGGCAAGACGGTCCTGGAAGCCACGCAAAGTGGCTTCGTCGACTTGGCCGGTCTCGGGCACTCCGAGTTCACGCTGGAACTCCTTGAGGGAATCCTCGAGCTGTTGCGACCACTGACCGTCGATCGGGCCGTCGTAGAACCCGAGGGACTTGAGGACACCCTGAAGGGCTGAGACCTGATTGGATTCCTGGCCTGCGAGTTCTTCAGCGAGGGCGGCCTGAGACGGTGGATCGAGGTAACCGGTTTCGGGAAGTCCGTTGGCTGCCTGGAGTTCCTTGACCGCAGTTGCGGTCTCGGTGCCCCAGATGCCGTCGATCGTGCCCTCGTAGTATCCCGCCAACTCGAGGTCGCTCTGAGCTGCCGCAACGTACTCGCGCACCTGGGCAAGAGCTTCGCCTTCGTCATCCACACAACCGGCTTCAGTGAGTAGGGCCAGCCAGGAGACTTCGAGCGCGTAGGCGGCTGAGGTCAGCGAAACCGAAGCCTCGCTGAGTGGTGTCGAGTCGTCGATGCCCTCTGTGGTGGCTGTGAAGTTGCCTTCCGCGTTCTCCACACCGGTGAGTGTGTCTTCGGATACGTCCACCTCCACCAGTGAGGTCGAAGTGGTGCTCGGGGGTTCCTCGCCCGCAGCTTCGGCCTCTTCGGCTTCCTTCATTGCCTCTTCTTCGGCTTCAGCGGCTTCTTCATTCTGCTGTTCGATTGCAGCCTTCAACTCGTCGCCGGATTCCTGAGCCTGCTCACGAGCATCCATGAGTGGGTCGGCGCCTTCCTTGAGGTCGCCGACTGTGGGTTCCTCTTCGGTGAAGATCTGCCCGTAGGTGTCGAGCGCCTCCACATAGGTGTCACCGTCTTCACAGAACGTGCTCAGCGCCTCTTCGGCGTTCAGTTCTGCTTCAGTGGTTGTTGTGTCGTCTGCGTCATCCGAATCGTCGGCGCTGCACGCGCCGAGGAGCATGACGCCCACCGCGAGAATCGAAAGAATGCGTTTCACTGAAGCCTCCGGGCTTGTTCTTGGTGGCGGCCAGCCTAGTCAGGGGCTTCGGCCTGAAACAGATCCTGATGCGTCCCGTGTCATTGGAAGTTCGACAGCCTCGGGTTGAATGGTGGGGCCAAGATTCGGTTCCGATTGGCCAGGGCTTGGATCCGATTCTGGATACCCGATGTGACCCAACCGGCGTAGCATCACAGGGTTACAACAAGGAGATCTGATGCCAGACAACAAACCCGGACCAGTGATTCACGACGCCGAGTACTACGTCCTCTTCGACCAGAAGGGTGACGAGTGGGTGGCAGAAGACAAGGATCTCGACACCAAGCTCGCCGAACTGGAGGCCGAACACGGCTCCAAGCCGAACATCGTGCACATCATGTGGGACGACATGGCATTTGGAGACGCCGGTATTCCGGCGTTCAACAAGATCCGAGGGTTCGACACTCCCCAGAGCAACCGTCTGGTTGAAGAAGGTGTCCTCTTCACTCGCTACTACACCGAGCCGGCGTGCACACCGAGTCGCGCTGCGGTGATCACGGGGCGCCACGCAGTTCGCTCCGGCATGTTCAACGTCGCCTTCCCCGTGGAGTCAGCCGGCCTTGCCGGCGAAGAAGTCACCATCGCCGAAGTGCTTTCCGGCGCGGGGTACTCCACGGCGTTCTATGGAAAGTGGCATCTGGGGGACATCGAGGAGAGTTATCCGCACAATCAGGGATTCGATGAGACGCTCTTCACTCCCTACAACCAGGTGCTGAGTCTGTGGAATCAGTTTGGCGAGGGCGCCAACGCCGTGCAGGGCGTGATAAAGGAGATGCTCGTCGACGACCCGTACGAGATCGACGACACTTTTGGTGCGTCCGACTGGGTCATGACCCTCGATGGCCGCAAGGGTGAGGAGGCCTCCGAGTGGGGTTCTTCCGCCCTGGAGGAGTACAACGCAATCGATCCGGAGTGCCAGAAACGGACTCTGGAGTTCATCAAACGCAATGTGGCCGAGGACAATCCCTTCTATGTGGCCTACTGGCCGAACCTGACCGCGTTCATCCCGAACCCGATCAAGAAGACAGTTGCCAGATCCGTGCTGGCTGACGGCTTCACCGGTATCGACGCCTTCCTCGGGGAACTCATGGACACACTCCAGGAACAGGGGATCTCCGAGAACACGCTGATCGTGGCCCATGCGGACAACGGACCGATGGTGCATGATCCACCGCCCGGGCTCGGCATGGCTGAGACCGTGTTCCGCGGTGGCAAGAGCGACTATTGGGAGGGTGGAATTCGCGTTGCGGCGTTCGCCCGCTGGCCCGGGATGATCGAAGCTGGAACCGTCATCGGGGACATGATCCACGAGGTGGACCTGTACACCACCTTTGCGCGTCTCGCGGGAGCAACCGATGGGATTCCCACGGACCGAATCGTGGACGGCATCGACCAGACGGCGCTACTGGTGAACGGCGACACACATGGCCGTCGCGACTACAACTTCGTGTACACGGGAGACATTCTCGCCGCCACGATCAAGGGTCGTTACAAGCGGATCTGGATCGGGGATCATCCTGGTCTGCCGGGGGCCGCGTTCTATGACCTCTACAACGATCCCCGCGAGGTGAATCCGGCTCTGGTGCCATTCCTGAGCACGAGTTCCAGCTTCACCACCATGCGAGCCCGCCACGAGATGTTCAAACAGAAGTACCCGGACCGGCCAACGAAGCGAGGCCCGGCATTCACCGGAATCTCCAATGCGCGCGAGGCGACCAAGCAGCTGAGCGATCCTCCGGTGGATCTGGACATTCTTCCGTTCGATCCACTCGAGTATCTCGACTTCGAGCTTCCCTGGGATGGGCTCGACCCGGA
>JAUXGW010000397.1 GCA_030621865.1 Actinomycetes bacterium | reverse complement strand
CCACGCGCCCTGCACACCAGAAAGATCCAGGAGGACGGGTGCGAAAGCTAGAGGCAGTCATCTTCGACACCGACGGTGTCCTGACCCAGACCGCTGCGGTCCACTTCACCGCCTGGAAGGACGTGTTCGACCCTTTCCTGGCCACACATGCCACCGGTGCTCCAGCGGCACCCTTCACCGATGTCGACTATCGCCTTCATGTCGACGGGATCGGCCGCTACGACGGTGTCGACGCGTTCCTGCGTTCCCGCGGCATCGAACTGCCCCGCGGCGAGCCTGATGATCCCCCCGGCGACGGCACGGTCTGCGCTGTGGGAAACCGAAAGAACGCCGCCTTCGCGGCCGCTGTGGAGCACTACGGCGTACTTCCCTATCTCACAACCAGACGTTTCATCGAGGCACTGCAGGACGCTGGTATCGCCTGCGCGGTGATCTCGGCCAGCAAGAACTGCCTCAAGGTCCTCGAAGCGGCCGGGATGGCGGACCTCTTCGAGGTTCGCGTCGACGGGCTGGACCAGGCCGAGATGGGATTCCCGGGCAAACCGGCGCCCGATGTCTTCCTCGAGGCCGCCGGCCGTCTGGGTGTCGATCCCGCAAATACCGCCATCGTTGAGGACGCAATCTCCGGAGTGGAAGCGGGACGAGCTGGTGGCTTCGGCCTCGTGATCGGCTTTGACCGCACCCGCAACCCCGAGCCCCTGGCCCGGTTCGCGGATCTGGTGGTGCCCGACGCGGCGGATCTCGAGGTGGTGGCAGCCGACGGTGGGTACGGAGTTCAGCGGGCCGAGCCGGCCAAGGCCCGGCTGCTCGATCTGCCCGACGCCCTCGCCGACCATGATCTCCAGCGTCAGTTGACCAAAGAGAACATTCCGGTGTTCCTGGACTACGACGGCACACTCACTCCGATTGTGGACCGACCGGAGGACGCTGTGATTCCGGCGGCAACCCTCGCTGCCCTGGAAGCCCTGGCCGAGGTGACAATGGTGGGCATCATCAGCGGCCGGGACCTCGCGGACGTGATGGACATGGTCGGAACCGAGGTGATCTGGTTCTCCGGGAGCCACGGCTTCGACGTGCGCTCACCCGACGGTTCCCGCCAGGAGTTCGAAGAGGGTGCGGAGGCGCTGCCCGCACTGGACGCTGCCGAGAAGACCTTGACCGATGCCCTCAGTGGCATCGAAGGAGCTTGGTTCGAGCGCAAACGCTTCGCGATAGCCGTGCACTACCGGGCCACACCTGAACACCTGATCGCTGAGGTCGAGAGCCGGGTCGCCGCGACGGCCGGCGAACATGAGGCCCTGCGAATGACCGGCGGCAAGAAGATCTTCGAGCTCCGCCCGGCCATCGACTGGGACAAGGGCAAGGCTGTCCAGTGGCTCATCGACGCCGCCGGACTCGACCCGGATGAGACACTTCCGGTGTTCATCGGCGACGATGTGACTGACGAGGACGGGTTCATCCAGGTACGAAACACCGGCGTCGGCATCGTGACGGGAACCGAGGACCGGTTCACCGCGGCACACGATCGCCTCGACAACCCCGACGCAGTGCGAGCATGGCTGGAAGATCTGACGGAGAGATTGGCGGAACGGTGAACGAATGGTCGTGGTCCTACGAGGACTACATCCCGAGTCAGGAAGGCCAGCGGGAGGCGTTGTGCACTCTGGGTAATGGCTACGTGGCCACGCG
>JAUXGW010000026.1 GCA_030621865.1 Actinomycetes bacterium | reverse complement strand
ATTCGTTATGAACCCGACGAGTGGGACAGGGGTCGCGCGGCGATACGTGTCCGGCGCTGGCCGGACGGTCGAGACGTCCTGGTTGCGCACGCGGATTACCACGGTCGCTGGCTCGAGCCCGTTCCATTCACATAGGTCAGGCGCGCAGTCGAGCGGCAGTAACCACATTGGCGGCCATCCACTCGCGGTGTTGGGCAACCTGTCTGTCGCCCGCTGGAAGCGGGTGAGAAGAGAGAAACTTCTCCACGCGATCCGCAAGATCAGGATCGGTGAAACCCCTGATGCCCTCCAGCATCCGGGGTAATGCCGAAGCCGGGAAGCGCTCGTTGTACAGATCCCAGTTCGCCTCGACGTTGTCCCAGGCTGTGGCCGCAAGATCCAGATTCTGCAGCGCCTGCCGCAGCATGTAGGGAGCATCCTGGCTGCGTACCTCATCGGCGGCGAGGTTCAGGGCCCCTTTGAACAGTTCGGGATCTCCGGTAGCCACAAGAGCCCCCAGAGCCCGTTGTTCGGCCTGCGGACTCTCCGGATTGCGCCATCGATCTTCGATGTCTGCGTGTTCATCCGCCGATGCCGAACTGGCGACCACCTTGAGGGCGGAGGCGGTGATGGACGGATCCACATCGGGCGCATTCACAAGATCACGGGCGATGCCCCGGGCGATTTCGTCAGCAGCGGTAACCCCGCTGATGTTCAACAACACGGCTATGACTTCGGCCTCGTCACCACTGGCGGCGCGGGCCTCTCCAAACTTCGGCCGGGCATCAATGGCCAGGTTCACAGCCCAGTCCCGGATCTCGCGTCGCTGGTCACCGATCGTCAACCTCACCAGTTGGTCCGCGATCCCCGCAATGCGCCGCCAGATAGCGGGACTCGTTTCTGATCCGGCGACCACGTCCACCACTGCGGTCAATTCCGAAATCTCGATCTGCCCGCTCATCAGGGCGAAGGCCGAATCATCGAGGAGCACGAAGCGCTCGACCGCGGAAGCCTCACTGTCCGCGAGGCTCATTCGCATCGCGTGGTCCGGCAGCGAGCGATAGAAGCCATTGCCGCCGGCGTTGGCTTGCACAGTCACGGCTTCCGAATCCACTTCCAGAACCGAAGGTTCCTCCTGAAGGATCCGCAGTGTCTTCGTATCGCCGTTGGTGTCTGTCGTTTCCAGCACCATTGGAATCGGCCACGTCGGGGATTCGGCGCGGCCTGCCCGGTCCGGGGTGAGCAAGGCGCGTCGCTGGGTGAGGGTCACGATTCCGTTGTCCAGGCCCACTTCCACCTGTGGATGCCCACCCTGAAAGATCCACGAATCCATGATTCGGCGGACTGGTTCGCCGCTGACCTCTTCCAATGCATCCCACAGGTCGGTGGTTTCGGTGTTTCCATACGAGTTGTCCCGCAGGTATGCCCGGATTCCGTTTCGGAATGTTTCCGGACCCAGATACTGCTCGAGCATGCGGACAACACCGCAGCCCTTCTCATAGGTGAGGATGTCAAACATCCCCTCGGAGTCCGCAGCGGTGATCACTTCGTATTCGATCGGTCGCGTGGAGTGCAGGGAGTCGGTGTCAAAGGCGGCAGCGCGGGCCAATCCGAAGTTGGTCCAGACGTCCCAGTCGGGGTTGAAGGCATCCGAAGCGGAGGTCTCCATGAAGGTGGCAAACGCTTCGTTGAGCCAGATCCCGTTCCACCATTTCATGGTGACGAGATCACCGAACCACATGTGCGCAAGTTCGTGGTTGATCACGTCGGCGACGCGCTGGAGTTCCATCTTGGTGGCCGTTGCCGGGTCCACCAGCAGCAGGACCTCGCGGAACGTGATGCAGCCGAGATTCTCCATTGCCCCGAACGCGAAGTCGGGTACCGCAACCAGATCGATTTTGTCCCCCGGATAGGGAATTTCGTAGTACCGCTCGAAGAAGCGCACTGCAGCGTCTGCAACTTCCAGGGCGAATTCGCTGAGGTGACCCATTCCCGGTGGGTGGATCACGCGAAGGGGAACGTTGTCGGCGAGCCCGGCGATCAGACGGGGCTCGGTGGCCTCCAGTGGCCCGATCACGAAAGCCACCAGATATGTCGACATGGGCATCGTGTCGGCGAAAGTGATGCGGCTGCGGGTTGCCCCTTCTGATTGCTCCTCTCGTGATCGCGACACTTCGGCAGCATTTGAAACTGCCAGCAGATCGCTGGGTACCGTGAGTGTGACTCCGAAACTGGCCTTGAACTCGGGTTCATCAAAACACGGGAAGGCGCGGCGGGCGTGAGTTGACTCGAATTGGGTCACGGCGATCCTGTGTTCGGTACCGTCCACCGTCATCGTGGATCGGTAGAAGCCGACGAGCTGGTCATTGAGCTCGCCGCTGAACTCGAAATGCAGCTCAGCCGCTCCCGTCTGGAGCACCTCGGCGCATTCGAGCCTCACCATCTCCACGTCTCTGTCCACGGTGACCGCAACCTCGGTTTCATGTGCGCTGCCGTCACGTTCGGTCCTCAGCGTTGCGGAGTGGATGTCGAGATCCAGGGCATGCAAGGAGATGATGTTGGCGGGCTCGACGACCTCGATCGAGATGGTCACCGAACCTGTGAAGGAGCTCCCCTCCAGGTCGGGGATGAGATCCAGCCGGTAGTGGGACGGAATCACCCCTGTTGGAAGCCGGTGGGCGTCTGCATTGCTCATCGCGGCGAGGCTACCGGTCGGTTGTGGCGCGGCGGCGCGGGTGGTGCGGGTGGTGCGGTCAACAGGTAGCGTCGCAGACTGTGTATGAATGTTTTGACCTGACCATCGAGGACAGCGTCGCCCATCTGCAGATGAAGCGGCCGGATGAGCTCAACTCCATGATTCCGAGCTTCTGGAGCGACCTGCCGGAGATCATTTCCGACCTCGACGGCAACGCGAAGGCCCGCGTGATTGTGTTGTCCTCCACCGGAAAGCACTTCTCGGCCGGCATGGATCTGAGTGTGTTCACCGGTGGATCATCCCTCGCGTCCTTCGGAGGAGCCGAAGAACTCGGTCGTCAGCGGGCATTTCTGTGGCTGCTCGTGCAGCATCTGCAGGAGGCGTTCACATCCTTGGAGAAGGCGCGTATTCCTGTTCTGGCAGCCATCCAGGGGGGATGCATCGGTGGTGCCGTGGACATGGTTTCAGCCGCCGACATGCGCTATTGCACACAAGACGCCTTCTTCTGCGTCCAGGAAATCAACATCGGCATGACTGCTGATGTGGGAACACTTCAGCGGCTGCCCAAGATCATCCCGGAGGGAATCGCCCGGGAACTGGCCTACACGGGTGACCGCATGCCGGCGGACAAGGCACTGGCCTGTGGTCTGGTGAATGAGGTCTACAGCGACCAGGAAGCGATGCTGGAAGGTGTTCTCGCCAAGGCCGACCGGATCGCATCGCACTCTCCCCTGGCCATCTGGGGCACCAAACAGGCAATCAACTACGCGAGGGATCATTCTGTGGCGGACGCCCTCAGTGGCATCGCCGGTTGGCAGTCCGGAATGTTCACACCGGGCGACATGATGGAGGAGTTCGCAGCGAAGTCCGAGGGGCGTGCGCCGAGCTTCGAGGAGATCCCACCCCGCCCGTCTGACATCTGAGGGTGCCAGTGCGTTGGTATTCACTGTCTCCGCAACGGGCTGCAGAAGAACTCGACTCCAGTCGCAGTTCTGGCCTCGGAGTCGCGGAGGCTGCGGATCGACTGGAGCGGAACGGGCCGAACAAGCTTGATGAGGCCGAAACCGTTCCGCCCTGGCGGCGGTTCCTGAGTCAGTTCAACAATGTCCTGAACTACGTGTTGTTCGGAGCGGCCGCCATTTCTGCAGCGGTGGGCGACATCAAGGATCCGGTCGTGATCCTCATCGTGCTCGTGGTCAACGCCATCGCCGGCTTCATTCAGGAAAACAAGGCTGATGAAGCCATGGAAGCCCTTGGCTCGATGCTGGAAGTCATCGTGACGGTTCGCCGCGGAGGTGCCGTTGTGGAGGTTCCGGCCTCGCAGCTCGTGATCGGCGACATCGTGTTGCTGGAGGCGGGCGACATGGTTCCGGCTGACGGGCGCATAATGCTCGCGCGGAACCTGGCAGTTGACGAGGCAACTTTCACCGGAGAATCGTTGCCGGTGGAGAAGCATTCGGCCACAATTTCCGCCGGTGACCATCCTGAAGCCGCAGGTGGAAACGCCGAACTTTCCGTCAACCATCGTGACAACTGTGTCTTCATGAACACCACGGTGATTCGCGGCCGCAGCGAGATACTGGTGACCGACACGGGCATGGCCACCGAAGTCGGCAAGATCGCCAGCCTGATGAACGCGGTCCCCGATGAGCTGACACCACTTCAGAAGCAGTTGGATCATCTCGGCAAACGCCTTGCCCTGATCGCGGGCGTTGCAGTTGTGGCAGTGTTCGCACTCGCCATGGCGCAAGGTGAGGAGTTCGCCGACGCCGCGCTGGAAGCCGTTGCCCTTGCGGTGGCGGCAATTCCCGAGGGATTGCCCGCAGTGGTCACAGTGACGCTGGCCATCGGGGTGTCACGCATGGCCGAGCACCACGCGATCGTGAAGCAGCTGGCCTCGGTGGAGACGTTGGGATCCACGACTGCGATTTGCTCCGACAAGACCGGCACACTCACGCTCAACCAGATGACGGTGACCGACTTCGTCACCCGCGGACTTCCCTACACCGTCGAAGGTCTCGGTTATCAGGTCAATGGCCGGGTTCTTGATGAGAACGGTGAGGTTGGCGCATTCGGGATTGCGGAGAACCCAGCCCTCCTGATGGTCGCGTTGTGCAATGACGCTCACGTTGGCGTGAGTCCCTCTGGTGCCGCAGAAGTGCTCGGGGATCCGACCGAGGCTGCACTGCTGGTTGTCGCCGGAAAGGCCGGAATCGACCCGGAGGAGGCCCGGGAGCATTATCCGAGGACTGCCGAAGTGCCATTTGAGTCCGAACGGAAGTTCATGGCCACGCTCCACGAACATCCGGCTGACATCAGCCGGTCGATCTTGTTGGTGAAGGGTGCGCCGGATGTCGTGCTGTCCAGAGCCAGTAGCGTCGCGACCCCTGATGGAGAAGAGGAACTCGACGCGGAGCGCGCAAGAGAGCTGCTGGATCAAAACGACACCATGGGATCTTCGGGACTCAGGGTCCTGGCGGTGGCCAGTCGGTCACTGCCTGTTCGAGCGTCGGAGTTCGAGGGCAATCTGCTGGACGACGTGGGATCCCTGCGCGTCGAAGCCCTGCTGGGGATCCTCGATCCACCCCGCCCGGAGGCGATCGATGCCGTTCGGGAGTGCCGTCGGGCCGGCATCTCGGTACGGATGATCACGGGCGACCATCCGACCACTGCCGCTGCCATTGCCTCCGAGTTGGGTATCCCGGGAAGCGTTGTCACCGGTGCAGATCTGGATGCCCTCACCGACGACGAATTGGCAGGGCAGATCGATCAGATCGGCGTGTGTGCGCGGGTGTCACCCGTACACAAGGTCCGGGTGATCGAGTCGCTTCGGACGGGAGATCAGATCGTTGCGATGACCGGCGACGGTGTGAACGATGCTCCGGCTCTCAAGACCGCTGACATCGGGGTCGCGATGGGGATCACCGGAACCGAGGTCACCAAAGAGGCCGGTGACATGATCCTCACCGATGACAACTTCGCCACGATCGTGGCGGCGGTGGAGCGTGGCCGGGCCATCTACGACAACATCCTGACGTTCGTGCGCTTCCAGCTCACCACGAACATCGCTGCCCTCTCGAGCATTCTGTTTGCCCGGCTTCTGGGTCTGCCCACACCCTTCAATCCCATTCAGGTGCTGTTCGTGAACATCATCGCCGACGGTCCACCGGCCATCAGCCTCGGAGTTGATCCGCCCCGGCCGGGCCTCATGGACCGGGAACCCAGGCCAACCGGAGAGAAGATTCTCAATCGATCGAGACTGTTCACGATCCTGTACGCCGCCACCGTGATGACCATCGCCACGCTCATGTTGTTGAGCGTCGCCGAGGACCGTGTGGACCTTGATGTGGCGCTGACGATGACCTTCACGATGTTCGTATTCCTGCAGTTGGCCAACGCCTTCTCGGTTCGCGCCGGTGGAAGCACGCTGCTGAGTCGGCACACTTTCACCAACGGCACGTTGTGGCTGTCGGTGGGCGCGATCGTGGTCGTACAGATCCTCGTTGTGGAAGTCCCCTTCCTGCAGAACGTCTTCGAAACCACTTCCCTCACCGCCACCCAGTGGCTGATCTGTCTCTCATTCCCGCTCGGCTTCCTGGTGATGGAGGAGCTTCGCCGCCGGATCGGCCGAATGATTCAGCCGGCGCAATGAGTGACCCACTGGTCGAGGTCACGGGCCTGGGCCGGGACTTCAAGGTTCGGGCCGGCAGGCTCCAGCGCGTCGTCGGCCTGGCTTCGGCCGTTGACTCGGTCGACCTCACCCTCGGATCCGGTGAAATCCTTGCGGTGCTGGGTGAGCCCGGATCGGGGAAGACCACCCTTTTGCGGTTGTTGGTTCGGTTGCTCGATCCCACGCAAGGCTCGATCCGGTTCCGGGGTAGCGACGTGACCAAGGTGTCAGCCAGGGATCTCCGCTCGTTGCGATGTCACCTTCAGGTCACGTTCCAGGATCCGGAAACCGTGTTCGGCTCCCTTCGTCCGGTGTCGGAAGTCCTCCTGGAGCCGTTCGTTGCCCAAGGTGAGGGGGCCGCGGCCGACGCGGCCACCTTGTTGCGCCGGGTGGATTTGGGTGCAGACCTCGCAGAGAAGACCATGGGTGAGGTGAATCGGGATGAGGCCCAGCGGATCGGATTGGCCCGGGCCTTGGCCCTTCAACCCGAACTGATTGCGCTGGATGAACCCTTCGCGAGTCTCGACAGAGCCCAGCGCATCAACTTCTCGGCCCTGTTGCAGGAGCTCCTGGTGAGCACGGGAACTTCTTTTGTGGTGTCGACACACCGCGTGGATCACGTCCGCGACCTGGTCAGCCGCGATCTGGTCAGCCGCGATCTGTCCGGCGGGACCGAGGGGAGGGTTTGTGTGATGTACTCGGGTCGCCTCGTCGAGATCGGCATGGCTTCCGCGGTGCTGGATCAACCTGCACACCCCTACACGTTGGCACTGATCTCAGCGCAGTCCGGGTCCAGGCCACTGACTGACCTCCTCGAAGGTGATGTGCCCTCGGCGATTGCATCTCCCGGTGGATGCCGATTCCACACCAGGTGTCCGGATGCGGTGCAACGCTGTTCGACCGAATCCCCGCAGATGAGGCCGATCGCCGGTCCTGCCGAAGCACCGCTGGATCACGAGGCCGCATGCATATTCGTGTGACCTAGAGTCGCGTCATCAAACCAAGTCGCGTCATCAAACCAAGGGGACAATTGTGAGAGCAGCAATTCTGTATGAGCCGGGAGAACCACTCGAAGTGGCAGACGATGTGACGCTCGGAGCCACCGGGCCGGGTGAGGTGAGGGTGCAGGTGGCCGCCTGCGGAGTCTGTCATTCCGACCTGTCGGTCATCCAGGGAAAGTTTCCGCTGATGGGCCCGACCATCCCCGGGCACGAAGCCGCGGGTGTGGTCTCTGAAGTTGGCGCGGGAGTGGATCACCTATCCGTGGGCGACCATGTGGTCCTCACCCCGGCCCCTTCATGTGGTCACTGCCGAGCCTGCCGCCGCGGTCGTTTCAGCCACTGTTATCTGGGGGACGGCCTGATGACGTCGACATTCGACGACGGGACCACGCGACTGGAGCGCAAGGGAGAGGTCGTCTTTCGAGGTCTGGGAATGGCTGGTTGGGCCGAGGAAGTCATCGTGGTCGGCCAGGGAGCAATACCGATCCCCAAGGACATCCCGCTGGACGTGGCTTGTGTGATCGGCTGCGCAGTCCAGACCGGTACAGGAGCCGCCCTCAACACCGCGTCGATAGAACCGGGAGATTCGGTGCTGGTGGTGGGAGCGGGGGGCATCGGTGTTTCGATCGTTGCCGGAGCTTCGATTGCCGGAGCCAGTCGCATCATCGTGTCCGATCCATCCGAGAGCCGTCGTGAAAGGGCCATGAGTTTTGGTGCAACCCATGTGGTTGATCCCACATCGGATGATGTCCCTGCAGTGGTGGGCAGTCTCACCGATGGTGGCGTGGACACAGCGTTCGAGGCCGTCGGATCGGCGGCACTCGCCGAACAGTGTCTTGATTCAACCGTCAATGGGGGAGACGTGATCCTTGTTGGCGCAGCCCCGATGGACGGGTTCATCAACGTTCAGTCAGTGGCGATGATGTTCAGCGGCAAGAGCCTTTCGGGTTGTGTTCTCGGCGGTTGCTGGGCCCCACGGGACATTCCGCGGATGGTGGACCTGTGGCAGTCGGGTCAGTTGCCGCTCGACGAGATGGTCACCGCCAGACGGCCGCTTGCCGAAGTCAACGATGCAGTCCTGCAGGCGGAGGCGGGCGTCGGCCTGCGGACCGTTCTTGTGATGGACTGACGCCTGACTCTGACTGGAGCGGCGTCAGGTGATCGCGGATTCGATGGCCGACACAACCGACGCGTCGTCGGGTGTGGTCATCGGGTTGAAACGGGCGAGTACCTTGCCGTCAGGGCTGATCAGGAACTTCTCGAAGTTCCAGCGAATGTCTCCGGTGTGGCCCTCCGGATCGGCAAAGTCCACCATGGCTCCGTAGAGCTCGTGGCGACCGTCTCCGTTGACCTCGATCTTCTCGGTGAGCGGGAAAGTCACGCCATAGGTGGTGCTGCAGAAAGTTGCGATCTCCTCGGGAGTACCCGGTTCCTGATCGGCGAACTGGTTGCAGGGCACACCCAGAACCGTGAATGAATCGTCACCGTAGGTTTTCTGGAGTTCCTCGAGCTGTTCGAACTGGGGAGTCAGTCCGCACTTCGATGCCACGTTCACGACCAGAGTTACCTTTCCCCTGGAATTGTCCAGGGCCGCGGGAGAACCGTCGAGGGAAGTGATGCTGATGTCATACAGGGAACTGCTTGATTCGGCCATGTCCTGAAATGTAGTTCGACAACGGGGCCGGGTATCCTCTGTCCTACCTATGGACCAGAAAATGATCACATTCCTGTCGCTGCTGGCGGTGCTCTGCGCCGTCTTTCTGGTGATCACCATCCCGATAGCGATCTACTCGCTGATCGTTCATCGGGTGCCGAAGGCCTTGCAGCCGATCCGCGAAGGCCTGGGTGAGGTCGCCCTTCCAATGGCAGCGGCGGTTGCGGTGGTGTCCACCCTCGGCAGCCTCTACCTGTCCGAAGCCGCCAAGTTCATACCGTGTGAACTGTGCTGGTTTCAGCGGATCTTCATGTACCCGCTGGCCATAATCCTCACGATCGCTGCGTTCCGAAAGGACGTTTCGATCCGGATCTACGCGCTCCCGTTGGCGCTGGTGGGTGCCGCAATCAGCACCTACCACTATTTGATCCAGCGCTTCCCCGAGAACGTCAGCTACGAGTGTTCCACCGAAGTGTCCTGTGACGCCGTGTTCGTCTGGAAGTTCCATTTCCTGTCGATTCCGGGCATGGCCTGGATCGGCTTCATCACGATTGCCGTTCTGTTGCTGCTGGCGAACCGCAAACCTGCCCTGAAGACAGGCTCAGGGTCGGCTACCGGCACCTGAGGACTGCGCGGTACGGTCGTCCCCGACGTAATACCCCAATCCGAGACATCTGGAGATACGGCGATGAACGACGGTCGCAGCTGGGACGCTGACAACAAATCCAAGACACCCTGGATAATCGGGGGTGTGGTACTGGCTGTTGTGATCGTGATTGGCGTTTTCGTCTTCGCCAGTGGCTCTGATGATGGGGGCGACACCGCTGCCGGCAACGCTTCCCAGGAGACCGCAACTGTTGCGATCAGCGGCGAGGACCTGCCTCCGCTCGGCGGCGAAGGTGGCCTTCCCAGCCCCGATCAGGATCCAGCGTTCGGACTTGCCGCTCCCAAGCTCGTGGGTCAGAGCTTCGACGAATCCGAAGTGGTGATTGATCCTTCCGACGGCACACCGAAAGCTGTCGTGTTCCTGGCTCACTGGTGCCCGCATTGCCAGGCAGAGGTGCCGAAGATACAGAATTGGATCGACGAGGGCGATCAGCCCGAGGGTGTCGAGATCGTCACGGTTTCAACCTCCGTTGACGAGTCCCGTCCCAACTATCCACCATCGGCATGGCTGGCCGGCGAAGATTGGGAGCCACCCGTGATGCTTGATGATCAGGCATCGAGCGCCTTCCAGACCTACGGCGGAGCGGGTTTCCCGTTCTTCGTGATGATCGATGCCGACGGCAACGTGTTTCAGCGGGGATCCGGCGAACTGCCGGAAGCCGAATGGGACGCTGCGATCAACGCCGTCGCCGCTACTGGCTCCGGCGCAACCAGCTGACCGATCCGACCAATTCAGGGAACCAGGCACAGTTTGCCGGTGACCTTGCGTTCGAGCAGATCCCGCAGCGCCTTGCCCACATCGGCCAGTGCAAAGGTGACGGGTTCGATCGGATCCAGGGTTCCCTGTGAGAGGGCGTTGACGACCTCTGCGATCAGGGCTGCGTTGTCCTCGGGATTGTTCAGGCTCCAGATTCCCCAGTCCACGCCGATGATGGCGCGGTTGCGCAGGAGAACCTGATTGGTGGGCAGCGAGGCAATGTCACCGGTGGCGAAGCCGATGATGAGAAGCCGTCCGAAGTCGCCGAGTGAACGCAACGCGAGGCTGCTCATCTCGCCGCCTACCGGATCCACGGCCACGTCGACCCCTCCGCCGGAGATTTCCCGGGCGCGCGCCTTGAGATCCTCGTTGGAGTAGTTGATCACTTCGTGTGCACCTCGGCGGATGCAGAGATCGAGCTTCTCCGCCGAGGAAGCCGCCGCAATCACATTCATGTTCATGGCGCGGGCAATGTCGATCGTTGCGAGGCCCACTCCGCCGGCGGCGCCGAGTACGAGTATCCACTCGCCCGCAGCGGCCTTGATCCGTTGTCTGAGGCTGAACCATGCAGTGGCGTAGGACTGGCCCATCGTGGCGGCCTGGGTGTCGGTGATGTTTTCGGGGACGGCCACGAGCTGGCCGGGGTTCACGTCGATCTCGCTGGTGAATCCTCCGAGTCCCACTGATGCGGCGACCCGTTGACCAACTTCCCAGCCGGCGACGTCTGCGCCGACCTCGGAGATCTCACCTGCAAGCTCCGAACCCGGCGTGAACGGCAGTGGTGGTTTGATCTGGTAGCGCCCCTGGACCATCAGGGCGTCGACGTAGTTGACGCCACAGGCGGTCACCCGGATCCGTACATTGGAGTCCGCCAGCGGGCCGGATTCACTCCGTTCAACCACAAGCTCTTCGGGTTCGTCGAACCTCAGGCATTCAACCGTGTCCATTGGCGGAGGCTAGCCCGATCCGGCGTGCCCGAGTTTGTTGGCCGGCCCGGAGGCTTCTACGGTCATTCGACAGCTTTCATTCCCAACAGAACTTTCGTTCCCAAGAGAACAATGCCCCGGGAGGATCCCAATGCGCAGTCCCAAGGACTTCTTCAAGCCACTTGCAGTCGGTGCGCCGACACCACTGACCGAGATCCCGTTTCGCCCTTCGCGAATGATCCATTTCTTCCCGCCGCATCTCGAGAAGGTCACTGCCAAACTGCCTCAGATCGCGCCCAAAGTCGATATTTTGCTCGGCAATCTCGAAGATGCCATTCCGATGGAGTCGAAGGAAGATGCGAGGGCAGGTCTGGTGCGCGTGGCGCGCGAGGTCGACTTCGGCGACACGCAGTTGTGGACCCGGGTCAACAGCCTCGACTCCCCCTGGGTGCTCGATGATCTGATCACCCTGGTCAGCGAGATCGGCAACGAGCTGGACGTGATCATGATTCCGAAGGTCGAAGGACCCGAGGACATCAACTACGTCGACCGGCTGTTGGCTCAACTCGAGGCCAAGGCGGGAATCCGCAAGCCCATCATGGTGCATGCCCTTCTCGAGACGGCACGCGGTGTTGCGAACGTGGAGGAGATCTCCCTGGCGTCACCCAGAATGCAGGGACTGTCACTCGGCCCGGCTGACCTGGCGGCAGACCGGCGCATGAAGACCACCCGTGTGGGTGGCGGTCACCCGGGCTACCTGGTCCGCGAGGATCCACCTGACGGTCCCGACGGCCCGCAGTACGACGCCGAGCGTGCCACCCACCAGCAGGATCTCTGGCACTACACGGTGGCCCGAATGGTCGACGCCTGTGCCATGGCGGGAATCCTTCCCTTCTACGGACCCTTCGGCGACATCAAGGACACCGTCGCCTGTGAGGATCAGTTCCGTAATGCCTACCTTCTCGGTTGTGTGGGTGCCTGGTCACTGCATCCGGTGCAGATAGACATCGCCCGACGGGTGTTCTCACCGGAACCCGCGGAGGTTGCCCATGCCCAGGAGGTCATCGATGCCATGGGTGACGGCACGGGTGCGGTCATGCTGCACGGCAAGATGGAAGACGATGCATCAGTGAAGCAGTGCCATGTGGTTGTTGACCTGGCCAGGCAACTCGCCGCCCGCGATCCGGAACTCGCCGACCTCTACGGATTCTGAAATGAGCACCAACATGACCGATACCCTGCGACCACGCCGTTCCGCCCTCTACATGCCGGGAGCGAATGACAAGGCACTTGCCAAGGCCAAGTCCCTGCCGACGGACTGCATCATCTTCGATACCGAAGATTCGGTGGCTCCGGACATGAAGGGCGCTGCACGGGAGAAGGTTGCCGCTGCGGTCACTTCTGGTGAGTACGGCCATCGCGAACTCACCATCCGGGTGAACAGCATCGAGACCGAGTGGCATGCGGATGATCTCCGCAGCGCAGCCGAAGCCGGCCCCGCCGGCATCGTGGTGCCGAAGATCGACTCAGCGGCGGACGTCGCGGCGGTCGAGAGGATCATCGAGTCGGTTCCGGCGGCGAGCGACACGGTCATCTGGGCGATGCTGGAAACGCCCACCGCCATTGAGAACGCCGTGGAGATTGCCACTTCCTCCGAACGTCTGGCCGTGCTCGTCATGGGAACCAACGATCTGGCCAAGGAACTTCGTGCGGCACTGATCCCCGGCAGGGCACCGTTGCTCTGGGGTCTGGCTCGCTCGGTCAATGCTGCCCGTTTCGCAGACAAGGTGATCCTCGACGGCGTCTACAACGATGTCCGCAATCCGCAAGGTTTCGCACAGGAGTGTGCTCAGGGCGCCGACATGGGATTCGACGGCAAGACCATCATCCATCCATCACAGGTGGAGCCGTGCAACGCCGCATTTGCTCCCTCGGTTTCCGAGATCGAGTACTCGCGCCGGGTGATCGAGGCGTTCGAAGCCGGTGTGGCCGAAGGTAAGGGTGTGATCACGGTTGACGGCAAGATGGTCGAGAACCTTCACGTCGACAACGCTCGTCGGGCTCTCGCCGTGGCCGACGCCGTGGAGGCGCTGGCGGATTGACTCCACCCGCGAGAGCGCCCCGGCATGCGCCTACGATGGCCCCATGACAGACAACCAGACGCCGCCCGGCTGGTATCCGGATGCTCAGGGAGTCCAGCGGTATTGGGATGGGACCGAGTGGACCGAGCACACCAGCGCAGACGCGGCGTCGCCGGCATTGGTGACGGCCTACTGCACGAACTGCGCAGCGCTGATGGATCCGTCAGCTCCTGCATGTACGGCGTGCGGGTTCGGCGTCGGGACCGTGGTGAACTACTGCCGATCTTGCGGTACCCAGGCGTCTCCCGGGCAAGCCATGTGTCTGGCGTGTGGGTCGAACCTCACCATTTACCGCGCCGAGGAGAAGAGCAAGCTCGTCGCGGGCCTGCTTGCGCTACTCATCGGCGGACTGGGCATCCACAAGTTCTACCTGGGCTACACAAACGCCGGAGTCATCCAGATTGTGGCAACGATCTTCACTTGCGGACTCGCCGCCATCATCCCGTTCATCGAGGGAATCATCTACCTGACCAAGACCGACGCAGAGTTCGAGGCGATCTATGTGATCGGCACGAGGGAATGGTTCTGAGCCACTCGCGGTAACTGGATTCCAGCCGTTGCGCGCACCTCAGCCGTGGCGAGCCACGAGCTGACGGGCGATCACTTTCAGGCACAGCACCTCATCGGCGCCCTCGAAGATCGACAGCACCCTGGCGTCCACGAACAACCGGCTCACCGGGTACTCCTCGGCATATCCGAATCCACCGTGAATCTGCATTGCTTCGCGGGTGACCCACTCGGCGGCCTTGCAGACGTACGCCTTGATCATCGAGGCCTCGAGTGTGCCTTCACCTTTGGCCATGAGGCGAGCAACTTCATATGAGAACTGGCGCGCTCCCTGGATGATGAAGGCCATGCGTGCGAGCTTCGCCTGGGTGAGTTGGTACTCGGCCACGGGTTGGCCGAAAACTGCGCGATCCCCGGCGTAGGTCCGGGCCTCCTCCATCGCAGCCTGCATGACGCCGATGGCGCGGGCAGCCGTCTGCAGGCGGCCGTTTTCGAAACCGGCCATCTGATAGTAGAAACCCTTGCCCTTGCCGTCCTCCTCGCCTATGAGATTCTCTGCCGGCACGAACCAGTTCTCGAGGGCGATCTCGTAGGAGTGCATGCCCCGGTAACCGATCGTGTCGATCGGGCGGGCTTCCATCTTTCCGCCGCCGTGGGTGTTGTCCTGGGTGGACTCGAAGCCGTGACCGTCGCCGCGTTCCTTCTCGATGATGAACATTGAAAGGCCCCGGTGGCCGATGGACCGATCCGGATCAGTGCGGGCGAGCAGCATCAACACGTCGGCGCGGGCGCCGAAGGTGCACCATGTCTTCACGCCATTGATCAGATAACCACCATCGGTCTCGGTGGCCGTCGCCTTCACGCCGGCGACGTCCGACCCGAAGTCGGGTTCGGTCACCGCAACTGCATTCATCACCTCGGCGGTGGCGAGCTTCGGCAGCCATTCCTGCTTCTGCTCCTCGGTGCCGCCGGCCTCGAGGGCCCGGGCCAGAATTTCGGGGCGGGTGATCAATGATCCTCCCGCACCAAGGCTTCCGCGGCTGAGTTCCTCGGTGGCAACCACCATGGCGATGTAGTCCGACTCCGTTCCGGAGGCGAAGCCGCCGTATTCCTCGAGGATCGAGAGGCCAAAGGCTCCCATTTCGGCGAGGCCGGTGATGATGTCTTCCGGAATGTCCGCGTTTTCGCGATGGATGTGTTCGGCAATCGGCTCCAACTTCTCGTCTGCGAAACGACGGAAGGTGTCCTGCACCATCTCGAAGTCGTCGTCGAGTCCCCGGGTGCCGTCCACATTGGCCATCGCAGCAAGAAACTCCGGACTGCGAAAGGTCGCGCAGAAAGTGCGCGAGCGGTCCAGTGCTCCGGGTTCCACACCCCACTCCGCTTCGCGGCCGAACAGTTTTGCGGCAAGTTCGGCGATCACGTCGGCAGCGAATGCGCAGGTGATGGCTGCTTCGTCGTCGCCGTTGTTTCCGTAGTCGAGCAGCCCTCTGGCTGCCATCACACCAGCCGCAGCGTGAGCCACGTCATAGGCGAGAACCTGGTTCGCCTCTGGATCGGATGCAGCGAGAGTGGCGATTCCGGCGTCAATGGCCGCCTGGGCCACCTCAAGCGCGTCACGCGCCGCAGCGAGGTCGGGAGGAGTCGGAAGTGGGGTCGTCATGGGCGCCGATATTACCGGGTGGCAACCGGTTCTTCCCAAGCCTCGGAGAGGAAGTCGATCAGGTCCGCGGCCGGCAGTGGAGCGCTGAAATAGAAGCCCTGGGCGCTGTCGCAGCCCATTTCGGTCAACAGGTCTCGCGTGTGGGGATCTTCCACTCCTTCAGCCACAACGTGCAGGCCGAGGCCGTGTCCGAGGTCGATCACAGCTCGAACGATCGTGTCATCTTCGCTGAGGTGCTGAACGAAGGACTTGTCGATCTTCACCTCATCAATCGGGAGCTGGCGCAGGTATGACAGCGACGAGTAGCCGGTGCCGAAATCATCGATGCTGAACCTGATCCCGAGCGCCCGAAGATCACGCAGCATGGTCATGGATTGGTCGGGATCATCCATCAGTTGGCTTTCGGTTATCTCGAAACACAACGCACCCGCGGGGAGCCCCTGACGCTCCATCAGCTCACTCACCCAGATCACCAGGTTTGAGTCGTAGAGATTTCGAGTGGACAGGTTCACGCTCAGCTCGAGTTGGCGGGATTCAAGCAGCGGCTTCATCTCCTCGGCTGCCCTCTCGCTCACGTTCCGGGTCAACCAGTGAATTGTTCCGGAGACCTCTGCCAGTTCTATGAATTCGTCCGGTGGCAGCATTCCGTGTCGAGGATGTTGCCAGCGAACCAACGCCTCCACTCCGATGGTCCTGTTGGTCCGCAGGTCGATTCGCGGTTGGTAGTGCACCACCATGTCGCCCGTGCGGTTGGCAGCCGCGCGCAGGTCGCCGAGCAGTTCGAGTCGCCGCACGCTCTGAAGATCCTGACCGGGTGAGTAGATGGACTTGCCATCGACAGCTGACTTGGCCCTGTACATCGCGCCGTCGGCCCGACGCATCAGGGTCTCGGCATCCTCGCCGTGTTGCGGCGAGATCGCGATCCCTATGGAAGCACTCACCTGGAAGCGGAACCGATCGAAGTTGAAAGGCTGCTCGCAGAGTTCGATCAGTCTGTTCGCGACATCCATGGCCGCCGCCTCATTGGCGTTGTTCGTGAGCAGCACCGCAAACTCATCACCGCCCAGGCGGGCCACGGTGTCACAGTCACGCAGGTTGCTGTCGAGCCTGCGGGCCAGTTCGGTCAGAAGTCGGTCGCCGTACTCGTGGCCAAGGGAGTCGTTGACTTCCTTGAACTGATCAAGATCGACAACCAGAAGGGCCACTGCATCCCCGGCATCCCCGGAACCATCTGAGCCGGCCAATGCCTCTGAAAGCCGCTCATGAAGCTGGAGTCGATTGGGCAGTCCTGTGAGGGAGTCGTGCATGGCCTGGTGGCGGAAGGATTCCTCCAGTCGGGCCCGCTTGGTGACGTCTTCGAGCGACACACCGACGGACCGTCCGGGCAAAGGCACGGCCCGCAAGGCGAAGATCCCCGCGAAATTCGGAATCTTCACGAAGGGAGCCTCCACGGGTCGCCCCATGGTGCTCACATCTGCAAGGCGTTGGCGCCATTCACGATCCAGCGTGATCGCGTCGGCAACCTTGACTGTTCCGCTGAGTTGTTCCACTCCGAAGAGGTGCCGAGCTGCGGGATTCAGGTCGGTCACGATCATGCTGTCCGGGTCGTCGGGGTCAACCACGTGCAGCAGTACGAGCGCCACCGGGATTCCCTCGATGAAGTCGCTGTAGCGGCGAAGACCGGCCTCGGCCTGCCAACGGGTTGTTTCGTCCACGAGCAGGCCGCGCCTGTTCTTGATGGTGCCGTCGTTGTTGAGGGTGACCTTCACCCTCTCCTGCACCCGGCGGTAACGACCTCCGATGCCCCGCAGTCGCAGGTGGGTTTCGGTGTCATGGCCTTCGCGGTTGCGTTCCCTCGAGGTCCACCAATTTTCCCGATCGGCAGGGTGGAGGCGGCCCGCGAAACTCTCTTCGTCGATGACCTCCTGAGCGGGAACACCCAGGGCATCCATCACATTCTCGGAGACGAATCCGATCGGTTCATCGTCGCGGGCCTCCCAGAGCACGGCATCCACACCGTTGATCAGGTCATCGAAACGGCGACGGTTCTTCTCGGCGCTCCGGGCGAGACTGTTCAGGATTGTGGCGCTGGCGAGGGTGCAGATCACGTAGGCACCGATGGAGATTTCCCACATGGCCGGTTCCTGCCACCGTCCGATCAGCGTCAGCAACGTCGCAGTGACCGCCATCAGGCCCAACGAGAAACGCGGCCCGAACCACAGGACGTGAAGCGCCGCCATCGACGCGAACACAACCACTGCCACCGTGAAGGTCTCGGGCACCGTGGCGACCACGATCAAGGCGAGCGTGGAGTCCACCAGTGCCATCAAGGGACTTGGTGGAGCTCCATCGTCCACTCGGCGGAGCAGGGCAACGGTGCTGATGACCTCGACGCCGAAGATGAGCCCCGCGAGCCAGAAGCGGTTGGGTCCGAACGCCGGGATTGCTGCGACTGCCAGCGCGAACACGGTGGCGACGCCGAGGTGGAACCGCAGGACCTGCTCCGATGATGCCCAGAATGCTTCAGTATGTTCCGGGTGTCCGCGCTGTTCGGGGTGTCCGCGCGAACCCGAAGCATCCACGGTGACTCCGCGGGATGGTTCGGCTGGTGGGGAAGGAAGACGATCGTTCATTTTCAGTCAACCACGTTGGGTGAACGGTAGCCCACCCTGTGAAGTCTGTGTGGGTCGAAGCCGACTTTGTGAATGGCCGTCGGATCGGGATACCTTGCGGCAGCGAATCCACCCGCGAAGCAGAATCGGAGAACAAATGACTGTGCACGATCGTCCCTTCGGTCGCTACCTCGAAGACTTTGAACCCGGTGACATCTACAAGCACTGGCCCGGCAAGACAATTACGGCCTTCGACGACCATCTGTTCTGCATGATGACAATGAACCATCATCCGCTGCACACCAACGAATGGTTCGCTGAGAACGAGACTGTTCACGGCAAGAACGTGGTGGTGGGCAACCTGGTCTATTCGCTGGTGTTGGGCATGTCGGTACCCGACGTGTCCGGAGCAGCGATCGCGAACCTCGAGGTTGAGTCACTGAAGCACAAGAACCCTACGTTCCACGGTGACACGATCTATGCCGAGACGAAAGTGATCGACAAGCGGGAATCCTCCAGGGGCGACCGCGGAATCGTCACGGTTGAAACCAAGGGTTTCAATCAGGATGGGGTGGAGGTCTGCTTCTTCCGCCGCAAGGTGATGGTGTGGAAGGCTGACGCCGCGCCCCAGCGCCGGCGCCCGTATTCCGGGGACGTCTGGGAAGACTGAAACACTTGTCCAGGTCCGAGTACCCGTCCAGGTTCGACGCTGAAGCAGCCGGCGGGTTTTCGGCTGCGGCCGCTCACTACTCCAGGGCCCGGCCGGCATATGCCAGATCGGCCGTGGGACTGCTCAAGGCGGAGTTGCCACCCGGTCGGGTTCTCGACGTGGGCGCAGGGACCGGAATCCTCACAGGACAGCTTCAACGAGCAGGCCTCGAGCTCTGGTCATGTGAGCCCTCGATGGCGATGCTCGAGCAGCTCCGGCTGTCACTTCCGGATGTGCCGGCGGTGTGCTCATCCGCGGAAGAACTGCCTTTCAGTTCCCGAACGTTCACCGCGATGGTTGTGGCCCAGGC
>JAUXGW010000049.1 GCA_030621865.1 Actinomycetes bacterium | reverse complement strand
ATCTCTCAATCGCTGCGGAGGACCTCACCCAGGAGTGGGTTCCCGGCGCTTTCGAGATTCCCTTTGCAGCCAAGACGATCGCCGAGTCCGCCAAGGTTGATGCTGTGGTGTGTCTGGGTGCAGTGATTCGTGGCGAAACCACGCACTACGAAGTCGTGGCCGGCGAATCCGCCCGCGGCATTCAGGATGTTCAGCTGGAGGTCGGTGTTCCCGTGATCTTTGGCGTGTTGACCACCGAAAACATGGCTCAGGCACTCGCTCGTTCAGAAGGTGAGGGCGGTCACAACGTTGGCGAAGAATGCCTGCGGACAGCCGTGGAGATGGCCGTGTTGAAGTCCCGCTGGTCAACCACCTGAATCAACTGCCTGAATCAGAGGCCTGAAGTCGCGTTCAGGAGCATCGGCAGCGCCGTTCAGCTGGTCCATCCCTGTGAAGCGGCCGCGAATGCCGCCACGACCGCCAGGGAACTCGCCACGTTGAGCGAATCGACTCCTGGAGACATCGGGATTCGTATCCGGACATCGGCTTGTTCAAGTACCTGTCGGGAGATTCCGGGAGCCTCCGCACCCAGTACGAGCAGAAACGGGTCGTCGAAGGCCCCTGAGCCGGCGGCTTCGTCGACAATCATGGCGCGAGGGTGTGGCGTCAGGGCCACAGTGCGGAATCCGCCGATCGCCGCTTCGCGCACGCCCTCGGCAGCGGAGTCCACTCGGGCATTCGGCACCAGTGCGGACCATCCCTGGGACACTCGCACGCAGCGTCGATACAGAGGGTCGGGGCAGCGCTGGTCCAACATGACGGCCCCCAACCCGAGCGCGGCGGCCGTGCGAAAGATTGCCCCGATGTTCTCGGGATCAGTGACTTGCTCGACAAGGACTGCTCCGCGTATCCCCTCGAGGATCCTCCCGGGTGAGGTCGGAGCCGGTCTATCGAAGCTGGCGAGCAATCCACGGTGCAGATCGAATCCGGTCAGGTCCTCGAGGAGATCAGGCTTGATTGTGTGCACCGGTGCTGTCACCTCGAGGCTCGTGGTGATCTCGCGCGCCCGTGCACCCTTGTTCGTCAGGGCCAGGATCGAACGGGGCCGTCGGCCGTGCTCGATCAGGCGCTGGACCGCAATGGGACCTTCGGCGATGAAGTGATCGGCACTCTGATCGGCTTGTCGGGATCCCAGGCTCCGCAGGTCCCGGTAATCCGACACGGCCTGGTCATCCACCGAGGTCACACTGGCGGGAGAATGCGACACACGCACATTCTGCCTCCTTGTGGTCGGCGTGGGTGCCTCGACCGGGTTCTGGCCCGCCGGGATTGCCCAACCGGGATTTCCGGGGAATCTCAATTCTCCGTTGCGGCGGGGCTCCATTAGCCTCGCGTCTCGTGCTGAAGCTTGTACTGCCCAAGGGCTCCCTCGAGAAGGCCACGATGCAACTGTTCGAGGCGGCCGATCTGCCTGTCAATCGTGCGTCAGCGGTCAACTACAAGGCCACGGTCGAGGATCCCCGAATCGACAGCGTGCGAATCCTGCGTCCGCAGGAGATCCCGATCTATGTTTCTGATGGTCTTTTCGACGTGGGGATCACCGGCCGCGACTGGATTGAGGAGACCGGAGCTGCTGTGGTTTCCCTGGGGGAACTCAAGTACTCCAAGGTGACTTCAAGGCCGATCCGGGTGGTTCTGGCCGTGCCGGAGGAATCGAAGTTCCAGACCGCGGAGGACCTTCCCGCCGGGGTGCGGGTGTCCACCGAATACATGGAGCTCACCCGTCGGTACTTCGAGTCCCATGGCGTCGACGCCGATCTACGCCTTTCGTACGGTGCCACCGAGGCCAAGGTGCCCGACATCGTGGATTGTGTTGTGGACATCACCGAGACGGGCCAGGCGTTGAAGGCCGCCGGCCTGCGGATCATCGACGAGATCCTGGTGAGCTACACGGAACTGATCGCCAACCCGCAGGCCTATGAAGATCCGGCCAAGCGGCATGCGATGGAGCAGGTGCTCACCTTGCTCGGTGGTGTGCTCGAGGCGCGGGGGAAGGTACTGGTGAAGCTCAACGTTCCGAGCGGAAAACTCGACGCGGTGATCTCTGTGCTTCCTTCCATGAAGGCCCCCACGGTGAATGAGCTCTACGGCGGCGGTGGTTACGCCGTTGAGACGGTTGTTCCCAAGAACGAGATCAACATATTGATCCCGGCGCTGTCCGATGCTGGAGCCACGGACGTGCTGGAGCTTCCGCTGAGCAAGATTGTCCACTGAGGGCTGGGTGACGGGAACCGTGCCGATTCAACGCACTTGGACGATTCACGGCACGGTCACGGTCTTTGACGAACCCGTGGGTCTCGGCGAGGTCCAAGCCGCGGACGGCTCCGGATATCCGTTCCACTGCACGGCCATTGCCGACGGTTCCCGCAACATCGACGTTGGCCAGAAGGTCACCTTCCGCCTTGTTCCGTCGCGAATCGGTCGCACCGAAGCCGTCGACCTGACTTCCCGTTGAAACCGGTGCAACCGCGAGAAGGTTTCCTTGGTCAGCCGGGATTCTCGGCTTCGTTTGCATCCTTGACCTGAACGAACACCATCTGTAGCTGCCCAAGAGCCTCGGTGAGCATCGTCTGATGCTCTCCAAGTCGCTCACCAAGTCCGTCAACCATTGAACGGAAGGCCTCGATGACTGTGGCTGCATCGCTGAACGACGGCGGTTCGGTTTCCAGATAGATCGTTGCGAGATCAAACAACCGCATCATGTGGTTTGCAAGCATTTCAGCTGCAGGCGTTGCTCCCACCTGGCGTCGAACTGCCATCATCTCGTCAAGTTCCGCCGCCAACTGCGCGCGTTCTTCATCATTCAGCGAATCCAGGTCCACACCAATGGCTTCGGCCGCGGCCCGGAGGGGATCGGTTTGTCCGGCATCTTCGGCTGGAGCGGTGCTTGGAGAGCCGGTTTCGGCATCTGATTCGGGATCGGGCTCGGCTGGTGGAACGTCGCGTTCGCCGCCTGGTGTCCAGAGAGTTCCCATGAGTAAATGTCCCTTCGAGCCCTGTTTGTGGAGATTGCTGTGGTGTGCAGGGGTGTCAGAGGTGTACGGTAGTCGAGCAATCGAGCAAGAGGGCACCCGCCCCTCCCGTCCACGCGACGTCCGCAGATCAACCATCAGAATGGCAGATCCAGTGGACCACAGTGAGCCGGGATCAGCATGACTCCCTGAAGGGAGTGTGTGGTGGGTGTTTTCACATCCACCTCGTTTCGTTTTCGGGGTGAATGCTCAAACGAATCCGGTCGATTCCCGATGTTCGGGGTCGACCTGCACAATCGGAGTTCCCAAGGAGGACATGTAAGTGGTTTGGAGTGATCGGCCATAGCTGCCGCACGAGCACAGGAGACGCGGGTCAACGACCGCATTCGAGCACGCGAGGTTCGCCTCATCGGTGCAGATGGGGAGCAACTCGGCATAAAGCCATTGCCGGAAGCACTTTCCATGGCACGAGCGCTCGATTTCGATCTTGTTGAAGTCGCCGGTGGAGCACATCCTCCGGTCTGCAAGATCATGGACTTCGCCAAGTTCAAGTATGAAGAACAGCAGCGAGCCAAGGAATCCCGCAAGAAAGCGACCAACATCACCGTCAAGGAGATGAAGTACCGCCCGAAGATTTCGGGTGGCGACTTCGACACCAAGACCCGCAAGGTCGCCCAGTTTCTGGGTGAGGGCCACAAGGTGAAGGTCACGATCATGTTTCGGGGTCGCGAGATGCAGCATCCGGAGTTGGGTCGCAAGATCCTCGACCGTGTTGCCGAAGACGTGGCACATCTCGGTCGTGTGGAGAATCATCCGAGGCAGGATGGTCGAAACATGACAATGGTCCTCGGACCTGACAAACAGGCGCAGGCGGCGTATGCCAAGCAGCAGGCCGAAGAAGCTGCTGCTGAAGCCGCTGCCGAAGCACGCGACTGATCCTCAGTCAGCTGAGCACTCCCCACCAACGTCCTCCGATGGACGTATCGCAGAGGTACTGACATGCCAAAAATGAAAACACATTCCGGCGCCAAGAAGCGCTACAAGGTAACCGGCTCTGGAAAGATCCTGCGCCGCAAAGCGAACCGCAGCCACATCCTCGAGAAGAAGTCAGCCAAGCGCAAGCGTCGCTTGGCCGGCACCACCGAGATCACCGGTGGCCAGCGTGAGCGGGCCCGTCGCCAGCTCGGAATGTAAATCCAGAAACCTGAAGAGAATTTTCCCCCAGATCTGAAAGGAGCGAGAAATGGCACGAGTGAAGCGTGGAGTTCACGCAAAGAAGAAACGTCGCGCAGTTCTCGAAAAGGCGTCCGGCTACTACGGAGACCGGAGCCGGACCTTCCGGTCCGCCAATGAAGCCGTCATGCACGCAGGCAACTACGCCTACCGTGACCGTCGCGCCCGCAAGGGTGAGATGCGAAAGCTGTGGATCCAGCGGATCAACGCAGCATCTCGAAACCACGACATGAGTTACAGCCGCTTCATCGCCGGGCTGAAGGCCGCTGAGATCGATGTGGACCGCAAGATCCTCGCCGACCTGGCCGTTACCGACGACGTAGCTTTCGGGGCCCTCGTCGAGAAGGCCCGTGACGCGGTTGCGTCAGAGAAGACAGCGAGCTGAAACCGCTTCGCCCTTCATCGGATTCGATGCAGAGACTGCGGCGCCTTTCGAGGCGCCGCAGTTCGCGTTCCGGCGAGGGTGCCTACGTGATCGACGGGCCCCTGCTGGTGCGGGAAGCACTCGAGTCCGACGTTCCCCTCGAGACAGTCTTCTTCGAGGAATCATTCTTCGACCGAGACGATGAAGGTGTCCTGATTTCCCAGCTTGAATCAGCCGGTGTTCACGTTCAGGAGGTGGCCGCGGAATCCCTCGGACGGGTCCTCGAGTTGGCCGCGCCCCAGGGCATCGCTGCGATTGCGACGCAACGCACACATGAATTGAGCGAGATCTGCGAGGAAGCCTCCCGAGCGAAGCGGCCATTGCTGGTGGCCGCAGGATTGTCCGATCCCGGCAACGCCGGCACCCTCATCCGGGTGGCAGAAGCGGCCGACTGTGCAGGCGTCGTCTTCACCACTGGTTCTGTGGACGTATTCAACCCGAAGGTCGTGCGCGGCAGCGCGGGTGCTGTGTTTCGGGTCCCGATTGCACGCGAGGTGTCCGAGCAGGCCGTCGTGGTCGTGTGCGCTGAGGCCGGAATGGAACTGGTGGCCACTGTGGCGCGTGGAGGGGTCCCTCCCGAAGCGGCCGATCTCACCGGTTCCTGCGCGTTTCTGATCGGATCCGAGTCCCACGGAATCCCGCCCGAACTGGAGTCCGCTGCTTCGATCGGAGTGACGATTCCGATGGAAGGTGAGATCGAATCGCTGAACGCGGGGATATCAGCAGCCCTGCTCGCGTTCGAGGCGGCGCGACAGAGACGCCTGGCCGGTTGAGTCGACATTGTGAAGTACCCGCCGCTGTCCTCCATGGGCCAGAATTGACCGATGACGAGCCCAGTAGTTTCCGAAGCCGAGGAGTTGGTGCGCTCCGGGATCGAACGAGTGTCGGCGGCCGATGCCCTGGATGACCTCACCGAGTTGCAGACGGAACTCCTTGGCAAGAAGTCGCGACTCAATGCCATGAGAGCGGCGTTGAAGGATGCAACTCCCGAAGACCGCAAGACTCTCGGTCGCGCACTGAACGTGTCACGCACCGAGCTGGAACGATCCCTCACCGACCGCCGGGCGATCCTGACCGAGCAGGTTCGTCGTGCCGCTCTCGATGCCGAGCAACTGGATCTCACCGAGTCGCTTGGCCGGGTTCGGGTAGGTCACGTTCATCCGATCACCCAGACCTGGGAACGCCTCGAAGACGTGTTCGTCGGGATGGGCTTCTCTGTGGAAGACGGGCCCGAGGTGGAGACCGACTGGTTCAACTTCGAGGCGCTCAATCTCCCCCCGTCACACCCGGCCCGATCGCTCTGGGACACCCTCTATCTGGACTCCTCGGAAATCCCGGGCGTGGCTCCGGAGCAGTTGGTGCTGCGCACACACACATCACCTGTGCAGGTGCGCACCATGATGCGGGCAGTTCGCGAGAATTCCGGACCGCCCATCTATGTGGTGTGTCCGGGCCGCGTCTATCGACGCGACACTGCAGACGCCACCCATCTCCCTGTGTTCCACCAGATCGAAGGTCTTGTGGTGGACGAGGGAATCACGATGGGGGACCTGTCAGGAACCATCGAAGAGTTCACGAAGGCCTATTTCGGCGAGAGCCTCACAAGCCGCCTCCGTCCGTCTTTCTTCCCGTTCACCGAACCATCTGCCGAGGTGGACATATCCCAGCCCGATGGATCCTGGTTGGAGGTAGGAGGCTGCGGAATGGTGCATCCCAACGTGTTGCGATATGCGGGCCTGGATCCCGAACGCTGGACCGGATTCGCGTTCGGGTTCGGGATCGACCGCCTTGCATACATCCGCCACGGTGTTGCCGACCTGCGTGACCTGGTGACCAACGACATGCGATTCCTGGAGCAGTTCTGATGAAGGTGCCACAGTCATGGCTGCGGGATTTTGTCCCGATAGACCTTGACGTCGAAGAACTGGCGAACGTATTTGCGGACCTCGGCCTCGAGGTGGACGGCGTCCAGCACGTCGGCGAGGGACTCGAAGGAATCGTTGTTGCGGAGGTACTGGACGTCCGCAAACATCCGGACGCGGACCGAATCTGCCTTGTCGACGTGGATCTGGGTGACGGGGAAGCCCTCCAGATCGCCTGCGGCGCCTCCAACATGACTGCCGGCGACATGATTCCATTGGCGACGATCGGCACGACGATGCCCAATGGCATGGAGATTGCAGCCCGGAAGATGCGCGGTGAGATGAGCAACGGAATGCTCTGTTCTCCCAGCGAAATCGGCCTCGGCGACGTCACTGACGGCATTCTGATCCTGCCCGCGGGCACCGAATTGGGTGTATCCCTCACTGAGGCCCTCGAGATTGCACCGGACGTCATCTGGGATCTTGACATCCTTCCCAACCGTCCCGATGCGCTCAGCATCGTGGGTGTCGCCCGTGACCTTTCGGCTCGCCTCGGTCTGCCCATGAATGTGGGAGACCCGAAGGTGTCCGAGACCGGCAGTGACGCCACCTCGATGGCATCGGTCGAGATTCTGGATCCCGATTTGTGCGGTCGGTTCGTGGCGCGGGTTCTGTCAGGCGTCACCATCGGTGAATCACCGCAATGGATGGCCCAACGCCTGGCTGCCGCCGGCATGCGCCCGATCAACAACGTGGTGGATGTGTCGAACTACGTGATGCTGGAACTCGGTCAGCCGAATCACACATATGACCTCGCCAAGGTTGCGGGGCAGACCCTGCGGGTCCGCCGGGCCACCGAAGGCGAGGCGATCGAAACACTCGACGGTGTCACCCGCATCTTGCACTCATCCGACGGTGTCATTGCAGACGGCAATAACCGGGCCATCGGCATCGCCGGCGTGATGGGCGGAGCGAGCACGGAGATATCCGACTCCACCGAAGACGTGCTAGTTGAATTGGCGTGGTGGGATCCGATGTCCATCGCTGTGTCAGCGTCCACCCTGAATCTGCATTCGGAAGCTTCCCTGCGATTCAAACGCGGCTGTGATCCGGAGATTGCACCCTTCGCCGCCCGCCGCTTTGGCGAGCTGCTGGCTGAGACCGGGGGCTCGAGCCTGCATCCCGGGGTCATTGATGAATTCGGCAACCTTCCGAGCCGTGAGCCGGTGCACGTCCGTCCGGAGCGTGTGAACCTGGTTCTGGGGACCGAATTGAGTGCCGACGGCATGGCCAACCTGATCGAGCCGATCGGTTTCACCACAACCCAGAGCGGCAATGACCTCTCGGATGCCCTCACGGTGCAGATCCCGTCATGGCGTCATGACTCCACCGCCGAGGTGGATGTGATCGAAGAAATCGGCCGGATGTACGGCTTGGATCGAATCCCCAAGACGGTGCCCACCTCCCCACGCGGTGGTTCCCTGGGTCCCCGCCAACAAGCGCTGCGGGCTTTGCGCCGATCTTTCGTGGGTGCGGGTCTTTCCGAGGCAATGCCATTGCCTTTCCTGGCTCCGGGTGACCTCGAGAAGTGTGGTCTGTCCGCCGAGGGATACGTGGTGGCGAATCCCCTGGCTGCTGAGGAATCGGTGTTGCGGACCTCCCTTCGCCCCGGGCTCCTGGCTTCGGTTGCATACAACGCCGCCCGGCGAATCAACGGTGTGCGGCTGTTCGAACTCGGTCGGGTATTCGGCGCCGCTGATGTCATTGTGGATATCAGCGACTCAGCGGAACGGGGAGTTGTACTGGCGGGGGAGCGCGAGATGGCCGCCGCTGTGCTCTGCGGTTCCGAAGCGCCGGAGGCAGTCGAACTCCTGGACGGACTTCTCGATGTTCTGCGCGTCGGCCCGCTGATCCTGGTGCCCGAAGAGCTGCCAGGTCTGCATCCTGGAAGGTCCGCCCGGATTGAAGTGGCCGGAATCGGCGTGGGTTCGGTGGGTGAGGTCGATCCGGGTGTTCTTGATTCATTCGAAATCAATGAACGGGTCTCCTGGCTGGAGATCGATCTTTCGATTGTGCTGTCGATCCCGACTTCGGTCGTGCGGGCGCAACCTGTGAGCCGGTACCCGTCATCGGACGTGGACCTTGCCTTTGTGATCGACGACCGCATCCCCGCTGCTTCGCTGCTCGCGACCATTCGCGGGGCCAGCGAGGGATTGGCCGAATCAGTGGACTTGTTCGACGTCTTTGTCTCCCGCGGCCTCGGTGAGGGCAAGAGGTCGCTGGCCTACCGGATTCGTTTCCAGGCTCCGGACCGCACCTTGAAGGACAAAGAGGTTGCACGACTCAGGGAAGGCATCATCGCGGAGGTTGAGTCAGTGCACGGAGCGACCCTGCGCGCCTGAGAGTTCCCAGTCGACATCCGTGAACTCGAGGAACGCGAACTCGCGGAACTCAATCGAAAGGTCGAGCAATCGGATGGCTGCCGTTGCGCCGTGGTCCCGGCGTGAACTGTTCGCCAGACGGCAGGCGATTCGCTACCACCGCGGTCCCGGAGGTTCGTGTCAGGCTGGAACCGGCTGCGAACCCTTGGCCGCAACCAGGGGATCCAGTCGCTTCCGCAGATCGACGTTCTGGTCAACCCACACCGCACCGAGCGCGATTGCGAATGGCCACAGAAGCCATCCGGTGCGCAGAGTGAAGTCGGTCGAGACGATGGAGTAGACGTTCATCAGCAGCACCGCGGCGATTCCGACCAGGTCTGCGCCGGAGGGACCGCGCAGGGCCTGAGACAGGGATGCGCGGCTGAGAAGGTATTTGATGCCCAGAAATGCAGGAATCGCCACGGTCGACACGCCGACGATCACGAAGACTGCGGAGGTGAGGTTGGTCAGGTTCCAGCGTGTGTACTGCCAAGTGGGCATGACCGTGAAGGACATGACAGGTTCGGGGGCCATGTCGGACACCCACCAAGCCGCGGCGAGGACTCCTGCGGAACTGGCGATCACGCCTGCCACGAATCTTGGATCGCGGAACCGGTGCCCTGATGTCCGCCATGCCCATATCGCGGCTGGGGCGAGCACAAGGAGAGCTTCCTTGACGAGGTAGGAGATGGGGAAGAAGAGGAGTAATGCCCACCACCATCGCCTGACCATCAGCCAGTATCCGATCACGAGTACGCCGACCACCCCTCCGTCGATGAACAGCGATGATGCGAAGACCACCACCGGGAGGGCGACGGTGTACAGCGCCGCTCCGATCACTTGGGCCGTGGGTGACCTGCCGGATGTCGCCAGGGCGTCGACCAGTAACCACAGGCCCAGGGTGAGAAAGGCCAGGTTCACCAGGGCAAATGCGTAGGAGGAGTCCAATGGAAGCAGGGAGGCAAGCCAGGGGAGGGCCACACGGTGTGTGAACGGATCGACCGGACCGCTGACGGCATCGCCACTGGCCTCGAAGGCCGGATACGGTTCCTGTTTCTCGAAAGCACCTTCGACTCCGCGATAGTCCTCGACCATCGCCAGGTACTGGGAAATGTCGATATTGAGGTTCTCTATGTATCGACCGTCGTCCGTGGTCCACGTGTAGTACTCGTCGGAGGCGAAGAAACCCGTTCCGGCAAGGTCTGCTCGGGCGAACCGGAGTCCGCCGAGAACGAGCAGAAGAAGGGTGAAGCCCAGCATCACCGAGGTGCGAACCCGTACTTTCCCCCGCCGAGGCTCACCCTTGATCGCCATCGTCAAACCCTAGCCATGGCACTATTTGGCGAACAAAACCAGTATCGGCCGATCGATTGCAAAAGAATGCAGTAAATTGCATGAGGTTGCGGTAGGGTTCCATCCGTGAAGAACGTCGGGATCATTGGAGCTTCTGGATTCACCGGGGCGGAACTGCTTCGGCTTTGTGCGCAGCATCCGGATCTGGAGGTTGCCTTCGCCACCGGTGACTCCAAGGCGGGAACCGCAGTTTCGGATCTGTACCCGAGCCTCGCCGTTGCTTACCCCGACAAGATCTTTGACGCGTGGGATCCAGGCCTGCTCGCGGGAGTCGAGGGAGTGTTTCTCGGTCTGCCTCACGGGAAGTCCCAGGCGGTCATGGGTGACCTTCTTGGAGCTGATGTGAAGGTGGTCGACCTTGGCGCGGACTTCCGGCTTCCTGATCCTGCGGTCTACGAAAGTTGGTACAAAGAACCCCACACGCGTCCTGACCTGCTGGACCAGTTCGCCTACGGACTTCCGGAACTGAACCGGGATGCGATCGTCGGCAAGTCGGCGGTGGCCAACCCGGGTTGTTATCCCACAGCGGGAAGTCTGGCCCTCGCCCCTTTTGCGCGGGCCGGCCTGATCGAAACCACCCGGATCGTTGTCAACGCGATGTCGGGCGTATCCGGGGCCGGAAGGGCCCCCAAGGACAACACCACGTTCTGTGCTGTCGATGAAAACGTGAGTGCTTACGGGCTTCTGGATCACCGTCACACCTCGGAACTGGAACTGAATCTGGATGCCACAGTGCTGTTCACTCCTCATCTGGTGCCCATGAACCGGGGCATTCTGGCAACTTGTTGTGCAACGCCCGCGACTGACGCACTCGACGCCGGGATCTCCACAGAATCACTCTTGAGTGAGATGGAGAAGTTCTACGCCGACGAACCGTTCGTGGTGGTCAGCGAGGCGTCACCGTCCACCAAAGCCACACTTGGCTCCAATTGTGTTCACCTCACCGCGCGGTACGACGATCGCACCAACACCGTGTTGGCGATCGGCGCACTGGACAACCTCTGCAAGGGTGCATCCGGAGCTGCAGTGCAGAACATGAATCTGCTCCTCGGGCTTACGGAGACCGCTGGCCTGCCGATCGCAGGGTTGTATCCATGAGCAATTCCCACGTTGATCCCCGCAAGGATCCCGCTGTGGCAGTCGATGTATTACTCCAGGCCCTTCCACACATAGAACGGTTCCGCGGGTCGGTGGCCGTGGTGAAATTCGGTGGCAACGCCATGACCAGTCCCGAACTCTTCGACAGCTTCGCCGAGGACATTGTCTGGATGCACCGTGTGGGCATGAAGCCGATCGTGGTTCATGGTGGCGGTCCCCAGATCGGTGACTGGCTGGCGCGGCTCGGCAAGGAGTCAGAGTTCGTGAGCGGGCGGCGGGTGACGGACGCCGAGACACTCGAAATCGCCCAGATGGTGCTGATGGGCAAGGTCAACGCCGAGATCGTAACGGCGCTCAACAGGAATGGTCCTGTGGCGGTGGGACTGTCCGGAACCGACGCGTCGATGCTCGAGGCGGAGCCGCGCGACCCGGAACTGGGGTACGTGGGTGCAGTCACCAAGGTGCATCCCGAACTCATCGAGCGCACGATCGCCATGGACATGATTCCGGTGCTGGCCACCATCGGCGTGGACTCGAGCGGACAGACCTACAACATCAACGCAGATGATGCAGCGACCGCCGTTGCCCGCCATCTCGGTGCCGAGAAACTCATGTTCCTCAGCGATGTGCCGGGGCTTCTCACCGACGTCCAGGACTCCGAGTCGCTCATGCCGGAAGTCGGCACCGAGACAGTCCGTGGATTCATCTCCGACGGAACGATTTCCGGCGGCAAGATTCCGAAGATGGCAGGATGCGTGGAGGCAGTCGAATCGGGTGTGGGATCCGTGCACCTGATCGATGGTCGGCTGCCACATGTGCTCTTGCTCGAACTGTTCACAAATGCGGGTGTTGGAACGATGGTGACCAGCCAAGCTCGTGCGGACGCCAATCAGGGGAAGACATGAACGCCCATTCGGATGCCATGAGGGCTGCTCCGGGCGAAGACCTCTGCCCGCTCATGCCCACCTACGGGCCACCCGCAGTTCAGTTCGTCCGCGGAGCGGGTTCCTGGCTCTGGGATTCAGATGACAACAAGTACCTCGATCTGTTGTCGGGATTGGCTGTCACCTCGCTGGGTCACAGTCATCCGGCTGTGGCCCAGGCGCTGGCGGAGCAGTCCAGGAAGCTGCTGCACGTATCGAACCTCTTCGGCACCGAACACAATGGCGAGGTCGCAGGTCTGCTTGATGAGCTCCTGGGAGGTGGAGGGCAGGTCTTCTTCTGCAATTCCGGGGCCGAAGCCAATGAGGCGGCCATCAAGCTGGCCCGGAAATTTGGTGGACGGGGCCGGCACAATGTCCTGAGTGCCTACGGCAGTTTCCATGGTCGGACGCTGGCAACGCTGCACGCCACTGGTCAACCGGCCAAACACGAAGCATTTCAGCCGATGCCCGAGGGTTTCCGGCATGCCTCCTGGATGGACATCGACGACTTCGCAAGGCAACTCGATGAGACGGTGGCCGCGGTGTTGCTGGAGCCCGTTCAGGGTGAAGGCGGAGTGAATCCGGCCGATCCGGGCTTCCTGCGCGACATCCGGAGCCTCTGCACCGAGCGTGGTGCGTTGCTGATGTTCGACGAGGTCCAGACGGGACTCGGTCGTTGTGGATCCTGGTTTGCGCATCAGCAGGCTGGGGTTCATCCGGACGTTGTGACGATGGCCAAGGCGTTGGGTAACGGAGTACCCATCGGAGCCTGTTGGGCCAGTCGGGAGATCGCGGCTGTGTTCGAACCGGGTGACCATGCCACAACCTACGGAGGTCAGCCCCTGGCGGCGGCTGCCGCCAAGGCCGTGTTGCGCACGATGATGGCCGAAGACGTGCCAAATCGTGCACGTCTGGCCGGCGAGCGGTTCAAGTCCCGACTCGAGGGACTCGACGCCGTGATCGAGGTCCGCGGGCTCGGGCTGCTGCTGGCAGTGGAAACCGACACAGATCTCATCGGGAGAAACAGCGGAGCGGTTGCGGCTTCGCTGTTGGCCGGTGATCACGGCGAGCGGATGGTGGTCAACGCGATCACCCCGACAGCCATTCGACTTGCCCCCTCCCTGTTGATCTCGGACCCGGAGATCGACCGGGCATGTGATGTCATGGCAGCAGCATTGGAAACCTCCTGATGCCATCCAAGGCCCAGCGACAACACCGGATCGCCCAGTTGCTCGAAAGTGCTCAGGTACACAACCAGAGCCAACTCGTGGAACTCCTGTCTGCATCGGGAGTCACAGTCAATGCGTCAACCGTGTCGCGTGACCTGGAGGAGCTCGGGGCCATCAAGGTCCGGGTTCCCGGCGGCGAAACGGCCTACGCGATACCGGAACT
>JAUXGW010000193.1 GCA_030621865.1 Actinomycetes bacterium | reverse complement strand
TCTGCGACCCGCCCTGCTTTCGGCTTGATTGGCCTCCGATTCACCAGAGCCCTTCACGGCAAAGGGATCGGATGGTGCCACCGGATGAGGGTTCCAGTCGGGGCGCCGCGGGAACTTCGCTGACCCAGCTGGAGTGCCAAGAATCTGCGCTATCCCCAACCGACCGTCCTCGAAGCCAAGCGCGGTGCCGGCCATGTAGAGCCGCCAGATTCGAGCCCTTGCCAGACCTACCTCGGCCACACAATGGTCCCAGTTGGACTCCAGGTTCCTGACCCACTCCCGCAACGTCCGCGCGTAATACTCTCGCAACCCCTCGGCGTGACGGGCCTCGAATCCCGCGGACTGCATGGCGGTCACCACCTCACCCATTTCCTCCAGCGCCGCATCGGGGAACACGTACCGGCTCATGAAGGTCCGCTTCCCGATGGCAGACGATTCCCCGGCCGGCCGGGTGATGGCGTGGTTGAGCAGTCTGCCGTCGTCAACGAGCAGCTTGCGCAGGGTCTTGAAGTACTGGGGAAGTTCACGGTCCCCGACATGTTCCGACATGCCGATCGAGCTGATGGCATCGAATGTCTCACCCTGAAGATGGCGGTAATCCTGGACCCGAATGTCAATCAGGTGTGACAATCCCGCAGCGGCGACCCGCTCCCGGGCTCCCTCCGCTTGTTCCACTGACAGGGTTATCCCGACAACAGCAGCCCCGTGGTGTCGGGCGGCGTGAATCGCCATGGAGCCCCACCCGCAGCCCACGTCGAGCAGCCGCATGCCGGGGGCCAGAGCGAGCTTGGAACAAACCAGTTCCAGCTTCGACCACTGAGCCGCCTCGAGAGATGCACCCGGATCGGTGAAAAGGGCGCACGAGTAGGTCATCGCCGGCCCGAGCACGGTTTCGTAGAAGTCATTCGAGACGTCGTAGTGCACTGAGATGCTCTGGGCATCGCGTCGAAGGGAGTGGAGCCGACCCTGCTGGCGGGCCTCCTCAGCCGGAGCTGGGAGTGGTCGGAGTGCGCCTACTCCGACACTGCGCAGAGCGGAGATCCACTCACCTGGAGAAAGGTGGGGATGACGAAAGTTGTGACGCAGCTCCAACGCGGCGTAGATGTCGCCGACCAGCTCGATGTCGCCGGCCACATACGCGCGGGCGAATCCCAGCTCTCCTGGAGCGGTCAGAATCCGGCTCAGCGCATCGCGCGACCTCACCTCCACCGTGGCGGGCGCGTCCGGCGGCCCAAGTCGCCCACCGTCGTAGAACTCGAGCGCCACCGGCAAGTCGCGACCAAACATGGATTCCACCAAGTCAGCCAGTGGTGAACCCCGGCGGCTCCCGGCTCCCGGCTTGCGGGAAGCCACGGCGCGCCTCGGCTTCTTTCTCCGATCGACCAACGGTGCCTCACCGCCGGCTCCACGGTCCACCTGTTCTGTCATGTCCTGCACGGTACGAACCCCTGTTCTGGTTCCAACGCATCGCCCCGGGACATATTCGCGCAACGCGCCCGGCGAATGACGGAAACTCTGACCGCTCGCCAGTCGGTGCGGGATCCCGAGCCGGGCACCGGCCGAACTCGCGCAGTCAGAATCGTCGTTTGTCGACGCACTCCGTGAGATATCTGGATACCTTGAACAGATGGAATCCCAGATGGAATTCACCGTGAGTGTGGAACAGAACGGCCAGCCGGACCCCGCCGCCGCGGACGAGCTGAATCAGTACCTACATGGGTTTCCCACGTTGACGGTCGAGCAGACTTCCGGGGAGACTCCCGAGGGAGGCAAGGGCGACCCCGCCATGATCGGCGATCTCATCCTGTCGTTCACAACAACCGTCCTACCGGCCCTGATCGCTGCCATCGCCACAGTCAAAGCGGCGCAGGCGACGAGAACGATAAAGGTGAAGGTCGGCGACGTCGAAATCGTCGTTCCCGACGGAACGGACCCAACCGAACTGGAAGACGTGGTCAACATTGCCAGCCAAGCTGCGAAAGGCTGAGCGCCATGGGACGTAGAGCGCTTCTGGTTCACACGGACCGGTACATCGCGCCGCAGTTCCAGAATCTTGGTGGACCACAACAAGACGTTGATGATCTTGAGAACACCCTGTTGGAGCATTGTGGGTTCAGGGTGGAGAGGTACGAGGCTCTCAACCACGGGGATACCCGTGAAAGCATCTTTCAGTTCATCAGCGATTCCGAGAACGCTGAAACCGTGCTGATCTACTTCAGCGGACATGGGTTGGTCCCGCCCGGCGACAACCGCCTGCACCTGGCGTGCACCAACACCAAACCCGGTTCGATGATCGAGCACACTTCTGTGGGTGCTGGTGACATCCGGCGCAAGCTGGCCAGGATGTCAGCGCGAACCGTTCTCTTTCTGGACTGCTGCAACGCCGGTGCTGTCAACCCGGAGGATGGTCGTGGTCCCGGAGATCTGCTCGACCAGGAAGTGGAACCCATGGGTGGAGATGAGACCCACGTGGTGATAGCAGCAGCGAGCAAGTTTGATGTTGCGTTCGAAGCAGATTTCTCACGTCAGGTCTCAGACCAGGATCTCCTGGAATCTTCGGATCCTGGAATCAGGAAGACGGCTGTCTTCACCAAATTCTTCATTGATGGACTGAAAACCGGTGATGCCGACCAGGACAACGATGGCCACATCACGGCTCACGAAGCCTTCGAATGGGCGAGGCAACGAACGGAGAGACATGCCGAGATGAAGGGGAGGCGACAGAAACCGCGTTTCAGTGGGAGTTCCGTATCGAAACTGGTTCTCTGGAAAGATCCCGACCTTTCGCAATTCAAGCCGACAACGATTGGCCTCCTCAGGTCAGAGGACATCGAGGACCGACACCACGGATACCGGAAGCTCGCGAAGTCCCTCCACGACGATTCCCCAAAAGGCGCCGCTGCAAGACGACTCCTGAAAGAACACAAGGATGACCTCCCGACAGACGTGCTGGATCGGCTGGACCCAGGTGTCAAGGGGTCTCCCACAAGCACCACCGAATCTGAGAGCCCAGGATCGCCGACCGAGGGCGACCGCGGAGTCACCGGGGAAGACTCCTCCACAAGTACGGACCAAGCCGCCGAGGCCGAGGATCTCCTCGACAGGGCAGGCGCCGCTCGCGATCGGCGCGCCGCAATCGAAATCTACGACCAACTCATAGACACCTACAGTGACAACGCCGAACCCGCCATCCGAACGCCCGTCGCCAAAGCGTTGCTCTACAAGGGTTTCACCCTCAACAAATCTGGGGACACTGTTGGAGAGATCAACGCCTACGACAAGTTGATCGAGACCTACGGAAACGACACCGAACCCGCCGTCCGCGAACAAGTCGCCAAAGCACTGCTCTACGGGGGCCTCACCTTGAACAAAGCCGGTGACCGGCTCGAGGCGATCGAAAGATACAACCGCCTGATAAGCACCTACGGCAACGACACCGAACCGGTCATCCGGGCGCACGTCGCCAAGGCACTGCTCAACAAGGGGATTGCTCTCGGTGCGGCCGGCGAGCGCGCAGCCGAAATCGCGATCTACGACCGAATCATCAACACCTACGGAAACGACACCGAACCCGCCCCCCGCGAGCAGGCCGCCAAGGCGCTGCTCAACAAAGCAGATGCTTTCGGCGCGGCCGGCGATCACACAACCGAAATCGCGATCTACGACCAACTCATCAACACCTACGGCGAAGACCTCAATTCCGCCATTGTCGAGAGGGTGAATACGGCCCGGAGCGGCAGAGAACGAGCCAAGCTCTTGCTGTAACGACGATCTGTACAGTCGGCCGCTCTTGAACCAACGGACCCGGGGGAAGTGAGCCAACCCGACCTTTCAGACGCCAGATCCCCAGCCCGACCGCGAGACAGCCCGCCAGCCACTGGCTGCGCCCACACCGTGCTCAGGGCGAGATTTCGCCCTGAGCCGCTTGGTGGAGCTGGGGGGAATCGAACCCCCGTCCGCCAGGTGGTCACCACACCCGATACGACTATTCCCGACTTCACCGCTCAACAGCCGCGGTATCGGCGGGTCGACTGAGCGAACTCAGCTGCCGGGTCTTTCCCCGATGTCAGCGGTCTTTCACGCCGTCAGCGGTCTCTCCCTGCGGTCCACCCTCACTTCTGTTGCCGGGCTGTAAGGGTCAGGCCCCGTGCGCCGTTTCCGGTCACTATGACTCTTCTACCTACTGATAAATCAGGCGGCGAGAGCGAACTGCTCATCGGCGGTTCATTTGGTGCCCCCGTTTAACGAGTCTGAGACAACTCGAGTCGCATTTGTGACTTCCGGTCCCAACGTCGAAACCAGTCAGCCCCGTTGCAGACACAACTGTACTGCAGGCCGACGACATCCGGCGATCGGGATTGGAGCTTCCACAGCGGCCGACAATTCCCAGTAGCGAACAATCCACAGGGACCCGTCTTCGCAAACGGACAGACTCGGACACAGACCTTCGCCGGAGTGGTTATCTTCGACAGATGGACATATCCATCACTTCAAGACCCGAGATCACCGTGGCAGCAGCGCAGGCTTCGCCCGTGCTCTTCGATCGTTCGGCCACCCTGGACAAAGTGGCCGCAGAGGTTCGCTCCGCTGGAGCTTCCGGTGCAGATTTGATCGTGTTCCCGGAATCATTCGTGCCCACCTACCCGGACTTCGTCTGGCGTCTCAAGCCATGGGCTGGACAGGAGTGGATGAGGCTGTTCACCGAACAGTCGGTGAACATCGACACGGACCTCGACCCCGTGAAACAG
>JAUXGW010000004.1 GCA_030621865.1 Actinomycetes bacterium | reverse complement strand
GTTCACCGGTCAAGGAGTCGTATTCCACCGGGGGACACACAATGCGCCCCGTGGAGTCCCTGATGCCGAGGACCCTCTGTTCAATCAGGCCGGTGAGAAATGCTCCGATCACCGGACCTGTGGTTCGGCTGAAACCGAACTCAATGGTCAGTGGAGCTCGCAGCAGGTCCTGCGAGTCGGTTGAGCCGGCCATCCGTATCCCCGTTCCGCCGATCACCCCGTGGACCGACTGGCAGAGGCTAGAACACGTTCTCGTTTCGGAAAAGCCACACGGGTCCCGGGGGATCAGCGCACATTCCGCCGGAGGGTCAGGGAGTGACGATCGGGAAATTCCCGCCTGTTCGATCCACCCAGCCCATGAGGGTCGCCAGGGCATTATCGTCGCCCTCGATGTCTGCATCGCCGGTCGGGTGACCGGCGAGGGCCAGCAGGAAATCGGTCTTGGTGAGCGTGACCGTTGCGGCCGCAGCATCGTCAAGACCCCGGCGGTTGTGAAGTACCGAATTCTCCACGAAAAGGCAGTACTGCTCATCGATGTCGCTGAAGTCGAAGTTCACCTTGAGTTCCTTGCCGGCGCACGCATCGGCATTGATGCGCAGGGCAATGGCATCAAAGAGCATCGAAACGTCCATGACCATCGCCACATCCGCTCCGGCCGTCTGGAAGTCGCTCGCGGTCTCGGCAACTCCATTTCGAAGTTCGCCGGCACCGACGAGGTAGAAGTTGCGCCAGGGAGCCGATTCGGCCTGATAGCCGAGCTGTTCGTAGGCGTCGGCCAGCAGTTCCTTCGCTTCAGTGTTGGATTCATCAGCGAACACCACCCGGTTGAGCACCTCGGCAACCCAGCGATACTCCCCGGCTTCGAAGTCAACGCGTGCCTTGGCCAGTATCGGTTCGGGCCCACCCATGTATTCCACGTACTTGGCGGCGGCGGCTTCCTCGGGCAGGGCATGCAGCTCCGACGGATTGCCGGAGAACCAACCGAGGTAGCGCTGATAGACCGCCTTCACGTTGTGGCTCACGGTGCCGTAGTACGGCCGATTGCACCAGTGTCCGGCCAATGCGTCCGGCAGTTCCAGGATCTCGGCGCACTCGGTCATCGTGTAACCCTGGTTTGCGAGCTTCAGTGTCTGGTCGTGGAGGAACTTGTAGACATCTCGCTGGGCTGCCATGTATTCGTTGGCGGCCTCCTGACCCCAGACGGGCCAATGGTGGCTGGTGAACAGCAGATCCACCTTGCCGTCGAAGCGCAGCATTGACTCATCCATGTACCTGGACCAGGCAAGGGCATCGCGGACCTGTGCACCTCTGAGTGTGTAGAGGTTGTGCAGATTTCGCGAGCAGTTCTCCGCCATGCAGAGCGCGCGGAATTGCGGGAAGTAGAAGTTCATCTCCGCGGGCGCCTCGGTGCCGGGAGTGAGCTGGAACTCGATCTCCACTCCGTCGATGGTCAGCTTGTCTCCCGTTTCGCTGATGATGTCAGTGGGCAGGATGAGGGTGACTGTGCCGGTTGAATTGGTCTTGCCGAGACCGGCGTCGACCTGTCCCTTCGCACTTCGATCCAGCTTGGCGCCGTACATGTACTCGGCCCGACGGCCCATGGCGGGACCGGCGAAGACGTTCTCGCTGACGGCCGCTTCGACCATTCCGATCGGGGCGATCACCCGACACTTGCCGGAGTCCACGTCCTCTTGCGAGATGACTCCCTTGACTCCGCCGAAATGATCCACATGCGAATGGGTGTGAATCACTGCCACCACCGGCCGATGACCGAGATGTTCCCTGGCAAACGACATGGCGGCCGATGCCGCCTCCCTGGAGATCAACGGGTCGATCACGATCAAGCCCGTGTCGCCCTCGATGATCGTGATCTCCGACAGGTCGAATCCGCGCAACTGATGGATGCGGGGAGCAATCGTGAACATCCCGGATTCCATGTTCAGGTTCGCCTGCCGCCACAGGGATGGATTCACGGTGGGAGGGGCCTCGCCGTCAAGGAACTCGTACTCCTCCAGGGACCACACGGGGCCACCGGCGTCGGTGGTCACAACACTGTTCTCCGGCCGACCCACGAAACCACGGGTGGCATTCTCCTGATCCTGCTGATCATCCCAGTCCATGGGTGTCCCGGCCCGGAAATCCTCCTGAACCCTGGCTGTGTGAGTGGTTGCATCCTTCGGAGACGTCATGGGTCATCACTAGCACCCACAGAGGATTCCGTGTGTCCATGACCACATCTCGCTACGATCCGGAAGAACTCAAGGAGCACCGATGGCAAACGACTCACAAGTCTCCGACTGGAAGACCGACTTTGATCACACCGTTGCGGACTGGGCCCAGAACGCGCCGGAGATCTGGGCGGAGTTCCGCGAGGAGTGCCCGGTGGCACACACCGACAGGTTCGGTGGTTGCTGGTTCCCGGCGACCCACGAGGACATCTCCGAGATCGCGCATGACACCGAGCACTTCACGTCGCGATCGGTGATCGTGAACGACTGGGGTCCGATGGGAGAGGCACCCGTTGGTGGCGCTCCTCCAATCACCTCGGACCCGCCGTTTCACCAGATGGCGCGAAAGATCCTGCTGCCTGCCTTCGGTCCGAAGGCCGTTGCCCAACTCGAACCGACCACGCGCGATGTCTGCCGTGAACTGATCGCGGACCTTCTTGAATCCGCCGCCGACAACGAAGGCCGCGCCGACGCTGCCACCGGATATGCACAGCACATTCCAGTGCGAATCATCGCCAAGATGCTGGGCCTGCCCGAATCAGACGGCGACACGTTCCGCGGATTCATTCACCGGATCATGGAAACGCCGGGCCAGGCGGAGGTTGCAGAGGATGACATCCTCCTCGACACCTACCTCGAGAGGACGGTGGGAGATCGACGGGAAAACCCGGGAGGCAGCGATCTGATCAGCTACCTCCTGGATCTCGAGATGGAGGGGGAACCGCTCACCGACAACCACATCGGAGGCACCATTGCACTTCTGATCATCGCCGGAATCGACACCACATGGTCCGCAATCGGCGCGTCACTCTGGCATCTCGCCCAGAATCCCGAGGACCTCAGGAGGCTCAGGTCCGAACCTGACCTCATGCCGTTCGCCGTGGAGGAATTCCTGCGCTTCTACGCACCGGTCACGATGGCACGATCGGTCTCGCACGACATCACGTTCAAGGATGCCGAGATGAAGGCGGACGACTGGGTACTGCTCCCGTTTCCGTCGGCAAACCGCGATGAGGACGCCTTCTCCGCAGCCGATGAGTTCCTGATTGATCGCAAGCAGAATCGCCACGCGGCCTTTGGATTGGGAATCCACCGCTGCCTCGGCAGCAATCTGGCTCGCATGGAACTGCGTATTGCACTCGAGGAATGGGTGAAGGCCATCGACACGATGGAACTTCAGTCCTCCGACCCGGACGCGGTGCGCTGGTCAACGGGCCAGGTCCGCGGTCCCCGTGAATTACCCCTGATCATCTCCGGATCAATGGAGCAAAACCCATGAAAATCAAGTACGACCGCGACCTCTGCCAGGGACACAACCGGTGTTACCTGCTGGCACCGGAGTTGTTCGACGTGGACGACGATGGATACGCCGTACTGCTTGTGGACGGTGAAGTCCCGGCTGACCTCCAGGAGAAGGCGAATCTCGCGGCCGACAACTGCCCCGAGTACGCAATCACCCTGGTCGAGTGAACACTCCGGTCACCTGCGGGTGATTCGGGGCAGCAGGGCCTTCACGGATCTGCGCCGCACGACGCCTTTCCACACTCCCGCGCCGTAGGCCATGTCATCGACAATTCCGATCACGCGCTGAGCGGGCGGTCGACCGTCGCCGAGAACCCGGGCGGCAACAGCCATCAGTGCAGCGCGGCGGGCCTGGCGGGACATCAGCGACGCCACCGCCAGCACCGGCCACCATTCGCGCACCGCCGCCTTGGCAAGCTGGCGGCCGGCACCCAGATGACCGGCAATCACAAGCCGCAGTGCAACCCCGGGAGTCACCTGATCGAGCTTCCGAGCCAGGGCAATACCCGAGGACGCTGCAATCACCAAGGCCCTGAACCGATGGCCGGCAACCACATTGAGCCACACACCTGCACTCCACGGGGAGAGCACGACCGGCGGCACGCTCCCGCGATGCCGCTCTGCCAGTTCGGCCGCGGACGACCCGTAGTCGATCCTCTGGCGCAGCAATCCGGCCCAGGTGGATCTTGGCAAGTGCATCACCTCCGAAGCCGGCTCGTACCGAATGGATCCCCCATCGGCCTCGACACGCCAGACGAAGTCGACGTCTTCGCCGAATCGGAGATCCGGATTGAATCCGCCGAGTGCGGCGAACGCCTCCGAGCGCACCAGCAATGCCGCAGCCGGAACGAAGGAGACCATCGAGCCGGGCCGGACATTGGCTGGTTCGGAGCCCAAGTCCAGAGGTGAGGAGTTCGCCTCATAAGCGGAGATCGGATCGCCTCGGTCCCGGGTGCCGACACGCGGTGCAACCACTTCCACCGCCTCATCTTCAAAGTGCGCAAGAAGGGGAACCAACCACTGCGTGGTCACCTCCACATCCGAATCAACGAACGCGAGCAGATCTGTCCTCGCCAACTTCGCGCCGGCGTTCCTTGCGGCACCCGGTCCACCGGAGCTCTCCAAGCGCACGTACTTTGCGCCGATGTCCCGCGCTGCGGCCGAATGAGCACCCGGATCGCCGGACCCGTCGTCAACCACCACCACAAATTCCACACTGGCAGACAGGTTGCCCAGCGATCGGATGCCATCCGGATTGTCGCGGACCGCCACCACCGCGGTCACGTCTCGACCGCTGAATCGCGAAGGGACACCATCCACCACTGGATGGGCGGCCCCGGCATCAACAAGACGCCGCAGAAGGCGCTTGGCCGCCTCGCCGTTGACCGAAATCTGCTCATCAGAAGCCAACCGGGCGAGAAGTTCGTCACCTGCATCACTCACCCGGAACATCCGCATCGGCGCTCCACCCACCCACACCCGGGGTGCGAGCCTGCGCAGTGTGCGGTCGGCGGAAACGGTCAGCAACGTGGTCGATGAAGAACGGGGCATGTCAGGTGGCAGTCATTCCACCATCCACCGCAACCACCGAACCCGTGACGGCCGAGGCACCACCGGAGCACAACCAGACGATCGCATCGGCGATCTCGTCAGGTTGCAGTACCCGTTGGTTCGTGTGGTGATCGGCGAACTCGGAAGAGTCCTCCAGGGAATAAACATCCGCAGACGCTTCAAGTACCACGGTGGATGTGGCTCCCGGGGCAACTGCGTTTGCGGTTACCCCCGTGTCGGCCAGGTCGGCTGCCAGTGATCTGATCAGCCCCACAACCCCATGCTTGGCGGCGGCGTACGCGCCCATGAGATGTAATCCCCTCATTGATGCCGCTGATGCCACGGCCACGAACCTCCCCGGCTTCTCCGATTCGATCATCGCCGGAATGGTCACACCCGCAGTGTTGAACACACCATCGAGGTTCACTGCCATCATCTGTCGCCAGGCTGCTTCCGGCGTGTCCCACAACTCCTTGCCGCCCCAGACAGCGCCTGCGGCGCACACCACCACGTCGAATCTGTAGTCCTCGAGGCATCCGGCGAGAGAGGTCCGGTCGCGGACGTCACCGGCCACACCTTCCGCCCCGGCCCCACAGGCTTCAACGGTCGCAGCCAGATCCTCGAAGGTGGAGAACGAGTAGTCGAGCGTCGGGTCATCCGCGCATATGTCCAGGCAGACCACACGGTCCCCGGCCTCGGCGAGCCTGATGGCCGTGGCCGCGCCGATACCCCTTGCTGCTCCGGTGACCAGAGCCAGACGCTCACTCATCGCCCCAAGAGTGTCATGCCAGCTCGATTGATCCCGAATATTCCGTGGACGGTAGCGTGGCATCCAATGATCGCAGTGGTCCCGATTCGCGACGGAGAACTTCCCGCAGGTGGTGCTGAATCCGTCGCCGAAGCCGGAGGCCGGGTTCTGCTGGTTGGGGAATCCCCACTGGAGGCACTGACCGGGCTGAGGGGAATCGCCACCGAAATCCAGTACTGGGACACACCGGGTTTTGCCCCGGGGATGTGGGCGGCCTCACTGGCCGATGAACTACTCGCAGAGGACATCGTGCTTCTGCCGGCCAGCCCCGACGGCCGCGACCTGGCGCCCCGCCTCGCAGCTCAGCTCGAACGACCTCTGTTTGCCGGTGCGATCGAAGTTCGCCCCCACGGCGTCACCTGCATCGGATTCCAGGGAATCGTGATGGTGGAACATCTTCTTGGCGGCGCAAGCATCGTGACCCTGCAACCGGGAGTCCGGGGGACACAACCGCAGGACATCGACCTGCCCGAACCCGTGGCCCTGACTCCCTCGATCTCGCCCAGGAGCGTGCCGGTGCCCGATGCGGAGATTCTGGAGGTGCTGCCTCCTGATGTGACAACCATGGATCTGGCGGAAGCACCGCGGATCCTCGGCGGAGGAAACGGGCTGGAATCAGCGGACCGCTTCGAACAACTGGGGCGTATTGCCAAGGCCATGAACGCCTCGGTCGGGACCACACGCGTGATCACCGACAAAGGCTGGCTGCCGCACAGCCGGCAGATCGGAACCACGGGAGTTGTGGTGGACCCCGAGCTGTATCTGGCATTCGGCATCTCGGGAGCAGTCCAGCACACCTCGGGACTCGGTCAGCCGCAGCACATGATCTCGGTGAACACCGAACCTCACTGCCCGATGATGGATCTGGCCGATCTTGCGATCGTCAGCGACGCCAACGAAACGCTGACCGAACTCGAACGGCTCCTGGGTGCCGGAGGTTCACAATGATCCCCGGGGAATCGCCGCGCCCCGAGGGATCGCCGCGCCCAGACCCACTACAACGTGCAGATGCAGCAGGCTCCGAAGTGGACGCGATCGTCGTCGGAGCCGGTCCAGCCGGCAGCGCGGCAGCCCTGGAATTGGCTCGCAACGGCCACTCAGTGGTGCTTCTCGAACGTGGACCCTTTCCCGGATCCAAAAACATGTACGGCGGTGTCATCTACGGCCGAATCCTCGACACGTTGGTGCCGAAGTGGTGGGAAGAGGCTCCCATCCAGCGCTGGGTGACCCGGCGCCAGACCATGATGCTCAGCGGCGATCAGGCCCTCACCATCGACTACCGCTCCGACCGGTGGGGCGATCCTCCGTACAACGGTGCAACTGCCTACCGGCCGGACTTCGATCAGTGGCTCGCGGACAAGGCTGCAGAGGCCGGGGCGCGCGTGGTCTGTTCCACCACTGCAACCGGGCTGATCCACGAAGGTGAACAGGTTGTAGGAGTCACCACGGACAGGCCGGGCGGCGAATTGAGGGCCAAGGTCGTGATCGCCTGTGACGGTGCCAACTCCTTCCTCGCCAGAGAAGCGGGCCTGTACGAGAACCTGGATCCTGCCAACTTCACAGTGGGTGTGAAGGAGACGATTGCCCTTCCATCCGAAGTGATCGACGCCAGATTCGGGGTACGCGGTGATCACGGCGTGGACATCGAGATCCTTGGTTGCACAGGTGGGGTGCCCGGTGGCGGATTCGTCTACACCAATCGCGACACCGTGTCGGTGGGTTTGGTGCTGTCGTTGCCCGAACTGGCCAAGGGCGACAAGAGACCTGAGCAACTCCTGCACCAGATGAAGCAGCACGCGGGAATCGCTCCCCTCGTGGAAGGCGGAGAAGTCAGGGAATACTCGGCACACATGATTCCCGAAGGCGGCTACGAGGCCATGCCGGAGCTCATTGGCAACGGACTCCTGGTTGCAGGCGACGCCGCATCGATGTGTCTGGCTGCCGGAGTCTGGCTCGAGGGAGTGAACTTCGCGATCGGCTCCGGTGCGGCCGCCGGCCGAGCCACCCACCGCGCAATACAAAGAGGTGACACTTCCGCTGAAGGTCTCGAGGGATACCGGACACGGCTGGAATCATCCTTCGTGCTCTCCGATCACCGGAAGCTGCGTGAGATCCCTCACCTGGTGATGGGCGACCTGGCCCAGACCAGGCTCCCGGGAATGGCCTGCGGAGTGGCGGAGCAGTTCTTCCACGTCGACAATCCGGCGCCCAAACCCGGCTTGCGTCGAATAATCCGCAGTGAGATGAAAACCAACGGCGTGCGATTCCGGGACCTGATCCGTGAGTCCGTCAAGGCGATCAGGGGCTTCGGATGAGCGGCTACTCACAAATAAGCTTCGAAACTCGCATGGACTCGGTGGAGTTCCGTGTGGGTGAAAGCGCCCACATCACAGTGGACGACACGTTGTGTCGCGACTGCAGTGTCCGCGGCTGCATAACCGCTTGCCCCGCGAACCTGTTCGTCCCCACCTCCGATGGCGGAATCGTCTTCAACTACGAACAGTGCTTCGAATGCGGCGCCTGCTCCCTGGCATGCAACACCGAAGGTGCCATCGACTGGTCCTATCCGGAGGGTGGCCACGGAGTGGTGTTCCACAAGACATGAACCCGAAGGACACGTTCCTGTCACCAGTGGTGGCGGCCTGCATCAAGTGGGTTGACCTCAGGCCGGAGCTCGATTCGGTGCAGGGCACCTTGGCCCCTTCGCGCCGTGGCGGGGGATTCTCCGCTGCCGACCTGTCGGCCGCCGAAACAGCACTGAGTATCGCCGAAGCCTGGTCCGGAACCGCTGTCCTCGTGTGCGCCGGACCTGCCAACGCAGACCGCTCACTTCTGGAAGTAGCGGCTTCCGGGTTCTCGAGAACCGTTCGGGTGGACATTCCCGGACAGCTGGAAACGGCCACCGTGGCCGAGTTGTTGGTGCGAACGCTCGGACAAACGGATCTCGATGTGGATCTCGTGGTCTGCGGTGACATGTCCTATGACCGTTCATCCGGTGCAGTTCCGGCGATGCTCGCTCACCATCTGGATTTCTGCCAGGCCCTCGGACTGCTGTCTGTGGAACCCGTGTCTGCGGAACCCGCTGACGATCACACGATCGTCGCGATTCGACGACTCGACGGAGCACGACGGGAACGCATCAGGATCCCGATTCCCGCCGTGATCTCGGTGGAAGGCGGGATCGCCACCCTGCGGCGGGCAGCGCTGGACGCCTCAATGGGCGAATCGGCCCATACCGACGCCGAGGTGGAAGTTCGCGGTGGCCACAGCCACGGTGAATCGGATCCCCCGAGAACCACTCCCTGGCGCCCCAGGGCACGCACCCTTGCGGGACCAGGTGGAGAATCCGCATTCGACCGGATCCTCGAGTTGACCGGTTCGCTTTCCGACACGTCGCCGCCGCGGACCGTCAAGGCCGACCCTTCGGAGGCGGCCCGGATGATCATGGACAGCCTCGCGGAGTGGGGATACCTGGGTTCCGATGACTGAACTTGCGGCCATGCGTTGGCCAGAGGTCACCGGCAGCCGAATCCTGGCGGTGCCGCTGGGCAGCTGCGAACAGCACGGTCCGCATCTGCCTCTCAACACCGACACCATCATCGCCGAGCAAATGAGCCTTTCCCTGGCTCGACTGCGCCCCAGCGTTGTGGTGGCTCCCACTGTTTCCCTGGGGGCTTCCGGCGAGCATCAGGGATTCCCCGGCACGATCTCAATCGGTACGGACATCCTGAGGGACCTCATCGTGGAGCTCGTTCGCAGCGCGATCCCCCCGCAGGACTCAGAGTTGCCGAAGCCATTCGCCGCGGTGTTGTTGGTCAACGGCCACGGTGGCAATGTGGCGGCTGTGAGCAACGCTGTTTCACTACTGCGCACCGAGGGTCGCACAGTCGACGCGTGGAACCCTCACCTTCCCGACGCCGACGCCCACGCCGGGCACACAGAGACATCCCTCATGCTCCACCTTCGCCCCGAAGCTGTGGCGATGGATCTCGCTGATGCGGGAAACACAATGCCCGTGGAGCACCTGAAAAGGGAACTGACGGAGTCCGGGGTACTCGCCGTGTCAACCAACGGGGTACTCGGCAATCCCGAAACCGCGACCGCCCGCCAAGGTGAGGAGATCCATGCGCAGTTGACCGACTCACTGGTTGACGCCGCAGATCGCCTCGAGCCGAACCATGACTGAGGATCGGGGACGGGCCGGCCACGGCCACGACCACGGCACCGCGCTTGCACGGTCCGGTGAAGCGGCCAGGAAGCCGCTCACGATCGCCTTGGTGATCACCTCGGCAACCTTGGTGCTTCAGGTCGTTTTCGGATTCACCACCGGATCACTGTCCCTGCTCACCGACGCGGCACATCTGCTCACCGATGTGGGTGGAATCGTCCTGGCGCTCGCGGCGGTGACTCTCGCATCAAGGCCCACCCGGGATGACCGAACGTTCGGTTTGTACCGCCTGGAGGTGCTGTCCGCCCTCGCGAATGCCGCACTCCTGGTGATGGTTGGAATCTGGGCGCTCTTCGAAGCGATCGAAAGAATTCAGAATCCCCCTGAAGTTCCCGGTTGGCCTGTGCTCGTGGTGGGCGCGATAGGCCTCGTGGCGAATCTGGTCTCATTCAAGATCCTCGCCGGTGGGACGTCACTTGCCGCTGCAGGGGCCCGACTCGAAGTCCTGGCCGATGCAGTCGGCTCGGTGGGTGTGGTTGCCGGCGGAGCGCTGATAATCATCACCGGCAATCCGGTGTTCGATGCCTGGATCGGCCTGGCGATCGGACTGTGGATACTCCCCAGGGCAATCAGGCTCGGCCGGGAGGCACTGAACATCCTGCTTCAGTCGGCCCCGAAGGGAGTCGACCTGGATCAGATACGAACTGACCTGGAATCACTTGACGGCGTCGTCAACGTTCATGACCTGCATGTGTGGACCCTCACCACAGACATGGACGTTCTGACCGCCCACCTGGCCACAGAAGAGGACATTGACGCACATTCGATCCTCGACCGGAGCCGGGATGTGCTCGCCGAGAAGCACGGAATCCGCCACGCCACATTGCAGGTTGAGCCGGTCAGCCACACGGGTTGTGATCAGATCGACTGGTAGTCGACGCACAACTCTTCCCAGACAATCGCTGCTTCTCAGACAATCGCTGCACCGACACGCTCGCCGTCGACCACGGCGGCATGGGCACGTCTCGGAGCCACTGCATCACCCACTCGTTCAGCCTGCATTCCCGCCTTGTGCAGCTGGAGATACAACTCGTCGGCAGGCTCGGAAGGAATCGCCAGCACCAGCCAGTCCGGTTCGCGGGTTTCCATCCGGCCGGTCGGATGGTGTTGCAGGTTCACGACATGACCATCGACTCCCATCGGGACCAGTTCTGTGGACTGAACGATGCCCTTGGATTGTGCCCGGATCCAGAAATTCTCCAGATCCAGCGTCACTCCGAGATCCTGACCCACGACCATTCCCGGAGTCACCATCTCCACCTCACATCCGCGGTCAGCCAGCAACTCAGCGACGGAAGTGGCCTGATGGAAGCCGAGTTCGTCGAGAACCATCACGGACCCGCTGGGATGAACGTCCCCAGTGAGGACGTCGCGAACATCCACAATCCACTCAGCCTCTGGTGGAGCCCACCAGGGGCGAGCGGCCACCGATCCGGTGGCGATGATCACCTGCGAGGGATCGCGTCGAATCACCTCTGCCAGGTCAGCTCTGACGCCGTATTCAATGGCCACACCCATTCGGTTGCATTCGTGCAGCTGGTTTCGCACCAAGTCACCGAATTCGGCACGATTCGGAACCGAAGCTGCCAACGCGACCTGTCCCCCAGCTGCGGAGGCGGCCTCCAGAACCGTCACGACATGCCCATTGCGAGCCGCTGCGATCGCCGCCTGCAATCCCGCCGGGCCGGCACCAATCACCAAAACCTTGCGGGGAACACGAGTCGGCCTGGCAATGCCGACGCCGAGTGATTCGCGGCCGGTCCGCGGGTTTTCGATGCAACCGAGCCACCGGTTGAGACCCATGCGACCAACACATTCCTGGTTGCAGGAGAGACAAAGACGGGTGTCGTCGGAGTGACCGGAGCGGGCCTTGGCCACGAAGTCAGCGTCGGCTATCTGACCGCGGACAACTCCGACAAGATCACAGTGGCCGTCAGCAAGTGCTCGCTCGGCCTGGATCGGATCCTTGAAACGGCCGACACCCACCACTGGCAGGTCGACAGCCTTGCGGATCGCGGATGGGATGAACATCGAGTAACCGGGAGGAATGTGCATCGATGCTTCGATCATGAAGAGGCTGGCTGTGGCCACTCCGATGGAAGTGTTGATGTAGTCGACGTGGCCGCTGAGCTCCACCAGTCGCGCCACCTCGACTGCCTCCTCGATCGTGGTTCCGCCTTCGATCAGTTCGTCACCGCAGATGCGAACGCCCAGGGCCAGATCCGGGCCGATGGCGGAGCGTACGGCCGACACGATCTCCAGCAGGATCCGGGCCCTGCGTGCGAGCGTCCCGCCGTAGGAATCGCGACGTTTGTTGGTGGCCGGCGAAAGAAATCCCCGCACGATGGAAGAGTGCGAACACTGGAGTTCAATGCCGTCGAAGCCACCCTCGGCGCAGTGCTGGGCAACCCGTGCGTAGGACTCCACGATTTCGGCGATCTCGGCATGGTCAACAGCCTTCGGCACTTCCCTGAACAACGGGTCTGCCACTGGTGAGGGTGCCCACACGGGAAGGCGCGAATACATCGACGATGCCTGTCCGCCGTTGTGATTGATCTGGGCGAAAATTGGAACGCCGTGACGGTGAACAGCTTCGGTCATTCGTCGATACCGGGGAATGACCTCCCGGTTGAATCCGTGGATCAGCTTCTCGTAGGGCCAGTCAGTGGGGTGAGTCGAGTGCTCCTCGGTGATGATGAGTCCGGCTCCGCCCGCTGCCCTCTCGGCGTAGTAATCAGCGTGCTGCAGAGTCGGCAGACCGTCTTTGGCGTAGTTCGTCAGGTGTGCGGCAAAAACCACACGATTGCGAACCGTGACAGGTCCGATCTGTTGTGGTGACCACAGGAGACGCTCCGCCATCCGACCAAGCTACGTGCCGGCCGGAACCACTCAAAACCGTGAGCTACCCGGTCTTCGACTGCGGAGGACTCAGGCAGCTTCCCGGCGGCCACGAAGGACCGCTGCAGTTACACCGGCGACCGTTGACGCGGCCGCGGCCGCCCCGCCGGCGACGGCCACAACACGACCCCAGACCAAGTGACCCCTGGAGCCATCGATCAGGTCTTCAACGTGACGGTCGCTTTCGACGAGCACGTCGCCGACCGGTTCCAGACCGAATCCGACGAGCCGACCCTTGTGGACGTGACCGAACATGCCGCCCGGCAACGCCACAGCCACGTCATCGTGTGACCGGAAGGCCGTGTTGGCGGCCTCAGCCAGATCCTGTGCCTGCTGCACAGTCGCCTCCAGAACATTCTTGGTGGCACTCAACATGTCAGCCTCCTTCTCCTTCGAAGCGACCGAAACCCGACCGGATTCGGATCACCAAACTGTCTGCGGCGCAATCACGCCGCAATCGCCCTTCGGCAATGCTATCGCCAAATCCCCAAAAGTCCATGAAACCGAAGACGGGTCTCAGGATCAGTCCACTTCCCAGGTGGTGCCTGAATGCAACAGATCGGAGATGAGTTGTCTCCCCGGCGGTTCGGTCTCCACGGGGTTGCGGCCGTAGACCGGGCGGTCCACTGCCCTGAAGACTCCCATTGGAGTGGGTTCGTCCATGTTGGGGGAGAGACGAGAAAGAGCGAACGCGACCGAGGGATGGTCCCTGGCCTCGTTGTGAACAAGCAGTTCATCCTCCGAGACGTCGGCAGTGTTCACCACAACCGCACCGTGCCGGGGATCGAGGACAACGCCGAGGCTGTCGTCGGGGCCGAAACGAATTGGCTCTCCCTGACGAAGTGGAATGATCATTCCTTCACGATTCGCCTTGGCTGTGATCGATTCGTAGGCATGGTTGTTGAACACATTGCAGTTCTGAAGAACCTCGACAAAGGCAGCACCCGGATGGGCATGCGCCCGTTTGAACACCTCCATCATGTGTTGACGGTCCATGTCGTGGGTGCGGGCCACAAATGTGGCGTCCGCCCCGAGGGCAATCGACAACGGCAACAGGGGTGAATCTTCTGATCCCCGGGGAGATGACTTGGTCACCTTTCCCTGTTCCGAAGTGGGCGAATACTGGCCTTTGGTGAGACCGTAGATCCGGTTGTTGACCAACAGGATCGTCATGTTGATGTTTCGGCGAAGTGCATGCAGCAGATGGTTTCCGCCGATGGAGAGCAAATCTCCATCTCCGCCCACCACGAACACCGAAAGGTCGGGGTTCGCCAGGGCAACACCGGTGGCGATGGCGGGAGCACGTCCGTGGATTCCGTGTATCCCGTAGGTGTTCATGTAATACGGGAATCTCGCTGCGCAGCCGATTCCGCCCACCACAACCGTGTCTTCTCGTCGAATACCCATCTCGGGAAGAGCGAACTGCATGGCTGAGAGGATCGAGTAGTCCCCACAACCCGGACACCACCGGACCTCCTGGTCGCTCTGCCAGTCGGCACGTTTGGTGGTGGGAATGTCCACTGCGGTCGTTGTTGTCTCGGTCGTCGTCATTTCGATCCCCCATCGTCTCCGTGCACAGCTTTTCGCACGGCCGCCTCAATTTCGCCAACCGTGAACGGAAGCCCGGCAACCTTGTTCAGCGGCTGGGCGTCCACCAGGAACTCGGCCCGGAGCATCCTGGAGAGCTGCCCCATGTTCAACTCGGGCACAATCACCGACCGATGGCTGCGAAGGATCTCTCCCACTTCCTTCGGAAGTGGATTGATATACCTGAGATGCAGATGAGCAACCAGGATGCCTTCCTTGCGGAGTCTTTCGACCGCAGATGCAATCGTCCCCCAGGTGGATCCCCAACCGACCAGGAGCACCTCGGCATCGAGATCGCCCGTGTATTCCGGCGGCGGGAGATCGTCCGCAATCCGCGCAATCTTCTCGGCGCGCAGATCGGTCATCAGTTGATGATTGACGGCGTCATAGGAGATGTCACCGGTGCCGTCCTGCTTCTCGATGCCTCCGATGCGGTGCTCGAGTCCCGGTGTGCCGGGTATCGCCCACGGCCTCGCCAAGGTTGCCTCATCGCGAAGGTACGGCCAGAAGTCCATCGACCCGTCAGGATTCTCGTGATTCGACTCGGTGGCGAACTCCACACTCAGATCCGGCAAGTCGTCCACATCAGGAATCCGCCAGGGCTCCGAGCTGTTGCCCAGATATCCGTCCGACAGGAGGATCACCGGAGTGCGATACCGCAACGCAACCTGAGCCGCCTCGATGGCACACTCGAAGCAGTCCGCCGGGCGGCGGGCGGCAATCACCGGCATCGGAGATTCTCCATGCCGGCCATACATCGCCTGAAAGAGATCAGATTGCTCGGTCTTCGTCGGCAACCCGGTGGAAGGTCCACCGCGCTGGATGTTCACGATCACCAGAGGCAACTCGAGTGATACCGCAAGGCCCATCGCCTCTCCCTTGAGTGCCATTCCGGGACCCGAAGTGGTGGTCCAGGCCAGGTCACCGGCGAAGGATGCTCCAATGGCAGATGTGACAGCCGCGATCTCGTCTTCGGCCTGGAACGTGCGGAAAGCCGCCGCAGGGTGCTTGGACAGTTCGTGGAGGATGTCGGACGCGGGTGTGATGGGATACGAACCCAGAAAGGACTGGAGTCCGCTCAACTGCGTGGCCGCGATCATTCCCCAGGCCAGAGCAGTGTTTCCGTTGACGTTGCGGTAGGTACCCGGCGGATGATCCGCGGATTCCACCACATGTGTGATCGATATCTGCTCCGTGGTCTCGCCGAAGGCATGGCCCACGTCGAACGCAGTGACGTTGGAACGGCGGATCAGGTCATCCGAAGCGAAGCGCTCGTCGATCCAGTCCTTCACGTCGTCGGGATTCCGGCTGTACATCCAGCAGAGCAGACCGAGGGCAAAGAAGTTCTTGGACCGTTCCGCGTCGCGTCGCTTGGCTCCCAGCTCCTTCACTGCTGTCACCGTCAGCGAGGTCATCGGAACGTCGATCACGTAGTAGCCCTCGAGCGAGTCGTCGTCGAGTGGATTCGAGTCATAACCGGCCTTTTCCAGCTCCCGCTCGCCAAACTCATCCGTGTTGATGATCAAAGTGGCATCGGAATGGACCTTCGAAAGCTCCGAGCGCAACGCCGCCGGATTCATGGCGACCAACACATCGGCCTTGTCACCGGGATGGGAAATGTCCTCCGAAGAGATGTGAACCTGAAAAGCAGATACACCCGCCATGGTTCCGGCTGGGGCCCTGATTTCTGCCGGAAAGTCCGGCAGGGTGGCCAAATCGTTGCCGGCGAGGGCGCTCACAGCGGTGAACTGGTTGCCGGTCAACTGCATTCCGTCGCCGGAGTCCCCGGCGAGCCTGATCACCACGTTTTCGATTTCTTCGGACGGCTTCACGGACGACGACTTCGCAGTGGACACCTGGTCTCCTAGAGGATCTCGACGTTGAGAGCTTCTCTAGGACGGTACACCCGGCAGTCCAGTTGGTGAATTCGAGCCAGTTGGTGGATTCGAGCCGAAAACCGGCCGTTCAGACCTCAGCCGAGGTCGAGGGCTCGACGGCGTCCTTCGAGAATGGCCTCGTGAACCGTCCGGGGTGCCACGGAGTCGCCCGCCTGGGATGCCTTGAAACCTGCGGCGGCGAGTTCATGGAACAGATTGTCTTCGGGCAATCTGTGTCCGGCATCAACAACCCACTCCACCGGAACCTCGAGCAGTTCCTCCGAGAATCGGTCGGCGAGGGTTGCAGTCCCCTTCTTGACGCTCAGCAGCGAACAGCGCCGGTGCGCGTGCAGGCCGGCCTGGGCCAGGCGGGCGTTGGCAGGCCCGAGATCACCTGCTCTGGCGAGTTCATTGCCGATGATGTAATCCGGTGTCGCCAGATGGACTTCCCGACCTGCCGCAAGCAGAAGTTCGGCAACCCCGATTCCGACCGGGCCACCGATGGGATCCCAGACAAGGACCGCTCCATTCGGCAGATCGCCTTCCTGGCCTGTCGGGTCCCCGGCAGCGAGAACGTCACCTGCACTGAGCACCTGTGCCGCCTTGGTGACGGCGTAGGTGGGATCACCGATCCTGCTGCCCGTGGCGACAATCACGTGCGAGGTGGAATCGAGTTCTGCTGGAATCGCTTCCATCGAAGTATTGACCTCGACACCCAACTCATGCACCTCGGCCGCAAGCCAGTCTGCAAACAGGGAAAACCTGTCGCGTCCCGGCAACTTCGCGATCTGGAGAAGTTCACCACCCAATGAATCAGAAGCTTCGAACAACCGCACTGTGTGCCCGCGGATGCTGGCGACCCGCGCAGACTCCATCCCCGCCGCGCCGCCACCGACCACCTGGACCTCGCTCGCTATCGTCGCAGTACCCACCAGAGGTTCGTCCTCGAACTCATGGCCCGACATCGGATTGACCACACAGGTGACCATCGGGTTGCGGTTGTCGCGCACCATGCACATCTGATTGCACAACACGCAGGGGCGGATGCGCTCGGCCCGCCCCATTGCGGCCTTGTTCACCAGATTCGGGTCAGCCATCTGGGCACGGGTCATCTCGACCGCGTCGGCCACACCATCTTCGATGGCCCACTCGGCCTGCGAAGTGTCCACGATCGAACCCTGTGCAACCACGGGAACCCGATCTCCTGCAACCTCGCGAACCGCCGAACGGATCGACCGACAGAGTTCCAGATTGAATCCCGGGGCGTCGTGGCCATCGGGGCGGGTGGATCCTGCGCTGAATATAGAGCCGCGAACCACTGTGAGCAGATCGATTCGGGCCTCGTCGGTGTCCGCAACGAAGTCCGCTGCCAACTCGGCCGCCATCTCCGGAGTGATCCCGGCCCATGGCGCCAACTCGTCACAGGACAGCCGGAACGAGATCACCTTGTCCGCGCCGATCGCCCGTCGAACCGCACGGATCACCTGTTTGGCGAACAAGGATCGATCGCGATACTGATCGTCTCTGGTGTTGGTCAGTCCTGACAGGAACTGCCTCACCAGGGAGAACTGACCGGCGCTGATCTCCACTCCATCACAGCCGGCAGAAACCGCAATGGACGCTGCGGAGCCAAATCCGCTGACAACGGCGTCGATATCGGATTGCTCCATCAACTTCGGTACTTCCCGGGTATTGACCTCCGGAACCCGACCGGGCGCCCAGAGTTCCCGCTGACTCCAGTGGGAAGTCCCCTGACCGCCGGCGTGATTCAGCGCGGCCAGGACAACCGAAGATTCGTTGTGGCACGCGTCCGAAACCCTGGACCACCCATCGGCACAATCGACTGCCAGCGGAGCACGTTCATACGGCCAATCCGATTCATGAACCGAGGCTTCTTCGGTGACGATCACCCCTGCGCCTCCTTTGGCGCGGGACAGGTAGTACGCGAGATGGCGTTCGGAAATGGAACGATCCCTGCCCAGGTTCGTCTCGTGCGCACCGAACACCACACGGTTCGGGGCGATCACTGCGCCCAGCTTCAGCGGCTCAAGGAGTTTCAAGAATGTCCATCGTGGCGCGCAGATCCGCTCGCCGGAAATCTCGCCGCACTTTCACCGCTTCCGCGCAAGCATCAAGCCGTCGCCGACATTCACCAGAAGTGCGTCGACGCGCTCATCGTTCACAACGTGGGCATTGAATTCCCGAATCGCCACGGTTGACTCGCTGGTGTCGTTTTCATCGAGCACTGCGCCGGACCACAAGGTGTTGTCGGCCACGATCAGGCCACCCGATTCCATGCGGTCGAGAATGATCTCGTAGTACGTGACGTAGTTTTCCTTGTCCGCATCGATGAAGGCCAGATCACCGATCTCCCGTGCCGTTGTCTCCATCAGGTCGCGGTGTACGTCGGTGCGGGGCGGATCGCTGTGTGCAACGAGATACGCCCGGAGTTCGTCGGTCAAAGGGATCTGTTTGCCTGCCATTGTCCGCAACCTATCCGCGGATGGGCAATGATTTGCTGATGGAGCCGGTCGAATCACGAACCATCTGGACACTGATCGAAACCGTTCACGCAGTGACCTATTTCTCGCCGGAGTGCATCGAGGCCAGAAGGGAACAGGGTTTCAAGGGGTTCTGGATGGGTTACTTCGGTTCGAGGGCCGCACCGATGGGTTCCGTGGGGCCGGGAGTCGCCACGGCAGCGTTCGCCGGGTTTGATCCCGCAATGGTTCGCAAGTCTCTGCCAGATGCATGGACCTGGTGCTCACCGGATGATGCAGTCGAAGGTCGGGCGGCCGCCGCTGCTGCCGCACTCCGAACGGCATGGAAGGCGTCGGGATCCGAAGACGAACTGTCGGACCTCGCAGAACAGGTGCTCGATCCCCTCAGCCATGCCGCCGAACTGGCTGACCCGAGCGGCCGCGCACTGTTCGCCAGCAACGCCGACCTCATGCCCTTCGACGATCCGGTTGCCGACATGTGGCAACTCTGCACCACCCTGCGGGAACACCGCGGCGACGGCCATGTTGCCGTGCTGGTGTCGGAAGGGTTGTCCGGCTGCGAGCCACACATAATTGCCGCCGCCCGAAGTGGAATTGATCCGGACCGGCTGCGGGAAGTCCGTGGTTGGCCGGAACTGGAGTGGAAAGAAGCCACACGCACCCTCGCGGGAGCGGGCCTGATCACGGCCGACGGCGATCTCACAGAGCGCGGAATCAGGTTCAGGGATCACATCGAGAAGCGGACCGACGGATTGGCTGCACCACCATATGTCCAACTTGGACAGTCGGGCCGCGCTTCGATGTGCAGCACGCTGATGCCGATTGTCGAGGCGGTGGTGACAACCGGGTGGATCCCGTATCCGAATCCGACCGGGCTCCCGAAACCCGAGATCCCCGACCCCGAGATCCCAAACGCCGAACCGCAGGACTGATTCGGGGTAGCAGCGCCTCGGATGCCAGAAACGGCCCAGTCGTGACGCTCAGTCGTAGCGAACTGCCTCCGGCAGATCGAGTGCACCTTTGATCCCCTCGGCGATGGCCCGGCGCACCTCGAAGAATTCGGCCGTTCCGGCCACGTCATGGACCCGCACGATGTCACCGGGGCGCATGTCGACCGCTGCGAGGGCACCGAAGGTTCCCGCTGATCTGCCAGACGGTGGTTTCTCGATCAGAGCTCCGATGAAATCCTTGCGCGACAGGGCCCAGAGATACCGGTGATCACCCAGCTCGGCCCTGAGTTCGCTGACTCCACGAAGGATCGCGACCGTCTGCTCCGGCGATTTGCCGAGGTCAGGTCCCACGTCGATCACGATGCGACTGGAATCAACTCCAGCCGCGGCCAGGGTTCCGAGGCGGTCACGGAGGAACACCCGGCAGTCGGCCAGGGGATCGCCGACCAGACTCGAGCGCTCCATGCGGATCTTCGGCGTGGCACGGCTGTACGCGAGCACCAGATCAACGTCGTGGTCCGCAATCAGGTCGGCCAGCGAAGGATCGATCAACCCCGAAGGATCATTGACCAGCCGGGCACCCAGACCGATGGCCGCTTCTGCAACGGGCGCCCGGTAAGTGTCGATCGAGATCCTGGCACCATCCGCAATCGGCAGAACGGCCTCGAGAACCGGCACAACGTTGGCAAGTTCCTCCTCGATCGTCAGTTCAACGCGGTCAGTTCGAAGCGATTGCCCACCGATGTCGAGCACCGTTGCTCCGGCACCCACCATTTCGGAGGCGAGCACGGCTGCTGTGGCCGCGTCGACACCGCCGGTCAGAGAGTCGATGGATGCGTTGACCACACCCATGATCTGGGGAATCCCAGTCATGATCTGGGGAACCCCAGTGCTGATCTGGGGAACCCCAGTGCGCGATGTCACTCGCTGGTCGGTCCATCGAAGCGGGGATCACGCTTCTCTTGATGTGAAATCAGGCCTTCTCTCACGTCGGGTCCGCCGAACCCGTAGAACTCGAGACCGAGAGAGGCATCGAATATGGACGAGTGATCGCGGTACCAGTTGTTCAGTGAGTGTTTGGTCCACCGAATGGCCGACTGGGAACCACCGGCGAGTGACACCGCGGTGGCCATCGCACGGTCGTGAACTTCATCGTCGGGCACACAGAGACTCACCAGACCGATGCGTTCGGCCTCGGTGCCAGTAAGGGGTTCGCAAGTGAGCAGGTAGTACTTGGCCTTGGCCATGCCACACAGCAGCGGCCAACAGATCGCCGCATGGTCACCCGCGGCCACCCCGAGCCGGGTGTGACCATCGATGATCTTCGCGTTCTCCCCGACAACCGAGATGTCGGCAAGCAGTGCCGCCACCAACCCCGCTCCCACAGCCGGGCCGTGAATCGCGGACACGATCGGCTTCGAACAATTGATCACGTTGAACACGAGATCCCGGGCTTCGCGGAGTACCCGGGTTCTTGTCGCGTAGTCGGAGATCATGCCGTCGATCAGGTCGAAGCTTCCTCCAGCAGAGAATCCCTTTCCTGCACCTCTCAGGAGGGCGACGCGCGTCCTGGTGTCCCGGTCAACTGCAAGCCACACATCCGCGAGTTCGCGATGAGTGTGCGTGTCCACCGAGTTGAGGCCGGGAGCATCGAGGGTTATGCGCAACACACCCTCGGCCGGCCGATCGAAATCGAGGCCCGGGAATTCCTCGTAACCATCCATCAGCGTCGCATCTTCACGGCCACCGGAATCGGCACGCCGGGACGCGAATGATCCTGCGACGACTTCGGCGTCGTGTCGTTGAGACCGCGCCCTTCGGCGAGTTCGGCAAGCAGTTCGTCAGCGTGTCCGTGAACACATTCAGGATCGGGATCCGACAGATCCAGTCCGACGAAGAACTTTGAGGCCATGCAGCCACCCTGGCAGGCGTCGTAGCTGCCACAACTTGCGCAGGCGCCGGGGCTGCCGGGTTCACGCAGTGAGGTGAACAAGTCACTTCGGCGCCAGATCTTCGTGAATCCACCGGCATCACGCAGGTTGCCGGCGAGAAACTCGTCGTGAATCACAAAAGGACAGGCGTACACGTCCCCGACGGGATCAATCAGGGCGACAACTCTGCCGGCACCACACAGATTCAAGCCCGGCAATTCCTTGCCCAGCGCCGAAAGGTGGAAGAACGAGTCGCCGGTGAGCACATCGGGTCGATCGATCAGCCAGTGATAAAGCCGGCGCTGCTGATCCTGGGTGGGATGCAGGCGATCCCAGGTGTCCGCTCCCCGACCGGAAGGTCGAAATCTCGTGAGCCGTAGTTGCGCGCCGAACGAATCCGCCAACCGTCGGAACTGGTCAAGTTGGTCAACGTTTTCCCGGGTGACCACCACGGAGATCTTGAACGGTCCGAAGTTCGCGGCTGCAAGGTTTTCCATTGCCGCCAGAGCGCTGGCGTGGGAACCCTCACCACGGATGAGGTCATTCACATCGGCGTCTGCACCGTCGAGTGACACCTGGATGTCGAGATAGTCCATCGCCGCAAGCCGCTCCGCCGCGGCAGCGTTGATGTACGTGCCGTTGGTGGAGAACTTCACTCCAACATCGTGAGCCGCGGCGTAGGTGAGGATCTCGAAGAAGTCGGGACGCAGCATCGGTTCTCCGCCCCCCATGTTCACGTAGAACACCTTCAGCTTCCGGAGTTCATCAATCACTCCGAAACATTCGTCCGTGCTCAACTCCCGCGGGTCGGTCCGCCCCGAAGATGAAAGGCAGTGCACACACGCCAGATTGCACGCATAGGTCAGTTCCCAAGTGAGACAGATCGGGGCATCAAGGCCCTCCTTGAACTCTTCCACCAAACCTCTCGTGGCCGCCAGAGGCTGCTCCGACAGCAGGGATTCAGGAGCGGGCACGGACCATCTCCGATTCCTCGAGTGTCTCGAGGGCCTTGATGAACCCGGGGCGCCGGCTTTCTTCGATCGCCATTGCATCAAGGGCGGCTTCCACGCTCGGCTCCTGATCGAGCTGCTCCAGAACCCGGAGCAGATCCGCGTTCTTCACGAAGGAGAGTTTTCGATTGCCGAAGTGGTAGGCAAGCGCGCCGAACCGTTCGGGTCGCAGGCTCACCTGAGGGTGAAGTTCATAAGGCTCTTTGGGATTCAACTCGGCGGGATTCAGCTCGGTGGGATTCAACTCGGTGGGATTCAGCTCGGCGGGATTCGGCTGAGCCATCTCCGTGGTCAGTAGACGCCGCACATGCCGTCGATCGAAACCTCTTCCACGAGGAGTTCCTCTTCAAGCATCTCCGCTTTCTGGACAGAGGCACCATCGGCATTCACTGCATCTTCGGACACTGCATCTTCGGATGTAACTGGTTCTTCGGATGTAACTGGACTCATGGGTCCGAGCGTATCCGCGGGCGGACCCCACCGTGGCAGCCAGAGGAGCCTGGGATGCAGGGAGGGATACCTTGTGCTGCGGCGATCGGTTACCCGAAGGGGGATCTGCTGAGCTAGAAAAGGCAGTCTGGCGGTTTCTGCCATCCAGGCACCGTTACTGTCAGACGAGCACCGTCATCCAAGATCAGGGGAATTCATGCCTACCAACACCCGTGCTGCCGTTCTGTGGGGACCCGAACAGGAATGGAAAGTCGAAGACATGGTCATGGACGACCCGGGTCCGGGTGAAGTCGTGATCGAAACGGCATATGCAGGCCTATGTCATTCCGACGAACACGTGGTTACCGGCGACATGCCGGCTCCCCACTTCCCTTTCATCGGCGGCCACGAGGGTTCCGGTGTGGTCAGCGCGGTGGGCACCGGCGTGAGCGCGGTTGAACCCGGTGATCACGTGGCGATGTCCTTCATACCGTCGTGTGGCCACTGCCGCTTCTGTTCCACAGGTCGACAGAACCTTTGTGACGAAGGCTCCAAATTGTTCGACAACCAGATGATGACCCGCGCCGAGGGCGACATCTCCCACACCATTGGCGAGGATGAGGCAGCCCGATTCGCTCAGCTCGGGACCTTCTCCGAAAGGCTCCTGGTCGCCGAGGAGTCGGTGGTGAAAGTCGAGAAGGACCTCAACCTCGACGCCGTGGCCCTGATCAGCTGTGGCGTGGCAACCGGCTGGGGATCAGCGGTACATGCAGGAAAGGTCCAACCGGGTGACAACGCAGCCATAATCGGAATCGGCGGCGTGGGGATCAACGCCGTGCAGGGCGCCAGGATGGCAGGGGCAAAGCGGATCATCGCTGTGGACCCGGTGGAGTTCAAGCGCGAGAAGGCGATGGAGATGGGCGCCACCCACACCTTCGCCTCAATCGACGAAGCGCTCGCGGCGGTTCCCGAACTCACTTGGGGCGAGATGTGCCAGACCGTGGTTCTCTCCCTCGGTGTGGTCACCGGAGACCTGATCGAGCCGGCCATCAACCTGGTGGACAAGGGCGGCAGCCTTGTGGTCACAGGCCTGGCAGGACTGCTCGAGTCCGACGTGCAACTGAACCTGTTCATGCTCTCGATGATGAACAAGACCGTTACTGGCACCGTGTTCGGCTCAGGTAACCCGCGAGCTGACATTCCCGCCTTGTTGTCGATGTACCGCGAAGGTGTCCTGAAACTCGACGGGCTGATCACCAATCGGTACAAGCTCGACGACGTGAATCAGGGGTACGAAGACCTTCGTGCCGGCAAGAACATCCGCGGAGTCATCGAGTTCTGATTGCGCACAGCCCGTTCGGGCCCGACCATCTGAGGCTTCTCAGCACGAAGGTGGTGGGGCGCGGGCGGGAACTGGAGTCGATCCTCGCCGCTCTCGCTGCCGGTCGACACCTGCTTCTGGAGGGACCACCCGGCACCGGGAAATCCACGGTGTTGCGTGCGATCGCAGACAGCACCGACTCCGGCTTCGAATTCGTGGAGGGCAACGCCGAATTGACTCCGGCCCGGCTGATCGGCTCATTCGATCCGGCAGCGGTTCTGAAGGAGGGTTATTCCCCGGAGGCATTCGTCGATGGACCGCTCCTGAGCGCACTGCGCGACGGGGCGTTGCTCTACATCGAGGAGATCAACCGCATCCCGGAGGAGACTCTGAACGTCCTCATCACGGTCATGAGTGAGGGCGAACTGCACGTACCCCGCCTGGGTCACGTTTCGGCGGCCGGCGGATTCCGCCTGGTGGCCGCCATGAATCCCTTCGATGCTGTTGGCACCGCTCGTATCGCATCGGCGGTCTATGACCGCTGCTGTCGACTCGCCATGGACTACCAGACCGAAGCCGAGGAAGTTTCCATCGTGGTGAAGGCTGCTGAGGATCAACTCGGCGGGCGTGCGCCCACCGAGGTCGACCGTTCAGTTGCCATGGTTCGCGACAGCCGCGAACATCCCGACGTTCGCACGGGTTCTTCGGTGAGAGGCGCAATCGACCACGTTCTGCTCTGCACCGAACTGGCGGCGCTGCGAGGAACCACCCGTGATGATGCGGGAGTCACACTCGACGCCGCGCAGCTGGCATTGTCCGGCCGACTCCGGCTTCGCGAGGGGAGCACCCGAAGCAGCGAGGACGTCGTCATCGAACTGTGGGAAAAGCACTTCCGCGTGGCCGACGAAACAGATGGGGAAACCGAGCGATCCGAATCTGATCCGGGAAAAGCCTGATCCCACCTCCGGGTGGGTTGCCATCACCCACCGAGGAGATTCTCGAAGGTCAAGAAGCGGCCGAAGCAGTGGCCGAGGCTGGTCGCAAGTCAACTTCGCGACGGGAACTCAACCGGCATGAGGGCTTCGAAGATGTGAGCCCGGAGCTGGGTGTGCTCGACGAAGACGCCTTCATGGAGCACTTCTCCGAACATCCCGATGAAGCGATGGCCCTGCTCGCTGACATGACTGCGGCAACCGACCAGAACCTGAAGGCACTGGCCCGAAGCCTCGCCGGCAGAGTGATGGTGGACGTCGCCCGCATCGGCCGCGAGCGCAAACGCGGAATCGGAAAGTTGAGGCGCAAGAGCCTGCACCGCGCCGAAGGCGACATCGACCTGGAAGAGTCACTGGAGGCGATCACTGAAGCTTCCGCGCTTGGAATACCTCCAGATCCGCAGCGACTTGTGGTCAGTACCTGGGAAAAACCCTCCACGGCTGTGTGCCTGCTCGTGGACCGGTCGGGCTCGATGGCCGGCGACCGCCTGGCCACGGCAGCGGTGGCTGCTGCTGCAGTGGTGTTCCGCGCTCCGCTTGATTGCTCCGTGGTCTGCTTTTCCGATCAATCGGTGGTGGTGAAATCCCAGACCGATCCCCGCGATCCCGATGGCGTGGTTTCTGATGTACTCGGCCTTCGCGGCTTCGGCATCACGGACATCGGCCTGGCGCTCAGGACTGCATCCCGGCAACTTTCCCGTTCCCGGGCGGGGCGAAAGCTGGCGATCCTCATGTCGGATTGCCGGGCAACAACCGGAGGGGACCCACTCCCGCACGTGGCTGGCATCGACGAGTTGGTGATCCTCGCACCCGCCGACGACACCGCCGATGCGGAGGCCATGGCGAATGCCCTCGGCTGTCGCTGGACCACGATGGATGGCCCCAGCGCAGTGGCCGAGGCCCTCACCACCGTCCTTCTGGGCTAGACACCGGCCCACCTTGGGCGTTCTGTGCCCAATTTCCCTTTCATGCCTGTCCCTCCGATCGCCCCGGTGATCGCCGCTGTGATCGCCGCTGTGATCGTCGGGGTAAACGCCCGCTTACTCGTCGGTGAGGCGAGTCGGATAATCTCACGACACTCAGACGAACCGCCGCGACCGCGCGGCCAGAGAAGCGGGGACAGACATGGGTGAAAACGGATTCTGGCGACTGGCTCAGAAGGATCCTTCGGCGGTGGCTCTGATTCTGCCGGACGGTTCCAGGGTGTCACGGGGTGATCTGCTTTCGCGAGCCAACCAGATCGTCCACGGACTCCGCTCACTGGGTCTTGGTGTGGGTGACTCCGTTGTGGCTGTGCTGCCCAACGGCCTGCCCATGGTGGAGCTGTACTTCGCCACCCTCCAGGCAGGCATGCGGCTCACGCCGATCAACCATCACCTCGTCGGACCGGAAATCGCCTACATAGTGGATGACAGCGAAGCGAAGGTGGCAGTGGTTTCGGACCGTTTCGCCGATGCAGTCACCTCCGCGCGGGCCGCCTCGTCGCTTGCCGACGATCGCTGGTATGCCGTGGGTGACATCGCCGGTTTCCGCGATTGGTCGGACATCGCCGCCGGGCAGCCGGACACCCTTCCGGAAGGTCGCACCGCAGGTTCAGCCACTCACTACACCTCCGGCACAACCGGCCGCCCGAAGGGTGTTCGTCGACCGCTGGTCGAGATCGATCCCGACGACATGGCCGAGATGATGACTGGCCTCCAGGGCATGTTCGGCATCGAACCCCACGATGACAACGTGCACATCTGCGGTTCGCCGCTATATCACACAGCTCCACTGATGTGGTTCGGCAGCGCCTTCCACATGGGGCACCCGGCAATACTCATGGACAAGTGGGATCCAGTGGAGATGATGGAACTCATCGACGAGCACCATGTGACCTGGTCACACATGGTTCCCACCCAGTTCCATCGCATCCTCTCCGCAGTGCCGGAACAGGATCGTGGCAACTACGACGTGAGCAGCCTGCGGGCCATGGTCCACGCCGCTGCACCTTGCCCTCCCGACGTGAAACGCCAGATGATCGAATGGTGGGGCGACTCGATCTGGGAGTACTACGCAGCCACCGAAGGTGGAGGAACCTACATCTCCGCTGCCGAGTGGTTGAAGAAGCCCGGCTCAGTGGGACTCCCCTGGCCGATGGCCGAAATCCGCGTTCTCGATGACAACAAGCTGGATGTGCCCGCCGGCATCGAGGGCACGGTCTACATGGGTTTGGCCATGGCTGACTTCGAATACAAAGGCGACAAGGGCAAGACCGACGACAACCGCGTCGAAGGCTTCTTCACCGTGGGTGACTGGGGATACCTCGACGAAGACGGCTACCTCTTCCTCAAGGATCGTCGCAGCGACCTGATCCTCTCGGGCGGGGTGAACATCTATCCGGCCGAGATCGAGGCAGCCATCCTTGCCATTGCGGGTGTGGAAGACGTCGGCGTGTTCGGCATACCGCATTCCGAATGGGGTCAGGAGGTCAAGGCGGTGATCCAGCCCAGGGACACGACCATCCTGGGCGACGAGGAGCGCGAGGAGGCCTTCTCCGATGAGATCATGGCTGCGCTCCAGGAATCGTTGGCCAAGTTCAAGCATCCTCGCTCGATCGACCTGCACGAAGAGCTCCCGCGGGATCCTTCCGGCAAGCTGTTCAAGCGCAAGCTGCGCGACCCGTACTGGGAAGGTCACGAAAACGCCTGAGCACCAAGTGACCCCGGTCCGGGTGATTTGACCGGGATCGGGACCGGCTCTTGACTGACTCAGTGCAAAACAGCGCGGGGTCTTCCCGCAAGCCCAGGGGGTTCTGGGTCATATGGTCGACGATCGCGCTCGATCAGATCGTGTTTGCGATGGTCCTGCCGATTCTGCCGCTCGTGGCAACCCGGTATGGGGCATCTGCGCTGACCGTCACCGCGCTGGTATCGGTGTTCGCCCTGTCGCAGTTCCTGATCTCACCACTTGCGGGTGCACTGTCGGACCGAATCGGGCGAAAGCCGATAGTCATCGTGTCGCTGCTCGGATCAGCTCTGGGGAGCCTCATCCTCGGTCTGGCCGGTTCGCTGCCCATGCTCTTCGTGGGCCGTGCGGTCGATGGACTGTCGGGAACCGCAATCGTGTCGGCCCAGGCAGCCATCACCGACCTCACCGAACCCAGACAACGCGCCCGCTACCTGGGTCTTCTGGGAACAGCATTTGCCGCCGGATTCGTGATCGGCCCGGCACTGACCAGCATCACGTCACGAGTAGACGAACGACTGCCATTCTTCATTGCCGCCGCTCTTGGCCTCGCCAACGCACTGGCCGCAGTGTTCAGGTTTCCCGAAACCCACGAGCGCGCGACTTCGGGTTCCACGGTCAATGAAGACACCAGTCCACTCGCGCCCTTCCGCCACGCCGGAGCGATCGGTTCCTCAGCGTGGTTCTACATCGCGATCCTGGCAGCCGCATTGTTCGCCTTTGCTTCCATCGAGGGAGGAACTTTCACACTTCTCGCCGCTGAGCGGGGCGGCTTCGACGAATCGTCGATCGCGATGGTGTTCGTGTGGGTCGGCTTGCTGCTCGCCGTCGTCCAGGGTGGCGCTGTCGGGCCGCTGAACAATTATCTGGGGACGCGCCGGACCACCGGCGCAGCGCTGTTGGTGGCCACTGCGGGATTCGCGCTTCTTGCTGCAGCGGACACCAGAACCCTCATCGTGGGAGCCATTTCCCTGGCGGCGATTTCCCAGGGTGCACTCAGACCCACTCTGACCGCAGCAGTGACCAACGCCGCCCCGGACGAGATGCGGGGAAGGGCAATAGGTGCCCAGGCATCAGCGCAAGGACTTGTCCGCATTGTCGGACCACTGTTTGCCGGACTGCTCTACACCGTGATCGGCCCTTCGGCTCCCTTCATCGCGGCGGCAGCAATCAGCGCGGCAACTCTCGGAGTGGTCGTCCTGACCCCCAAACGATGGGCGCAAACGATGGGCGCAACCCGCCACTAGTCCGCAGAGCTGAATCTGGCGGCTATCGCTTCCAGCGATTCCGGATTGGCCAGGGCTGCCGTGTTGCGAACCGTTCGGCCGTTGACGACGTCGGACACCGCCAGTTCGGCGAGTTTTCCCGATCGTGTTCGAGGCAAATCCTGCACCGCCAACACCTCGGCCGGCACATGCCGTGGAGAACAGCCGGTGCGAATCCGGTTCTTCACATCCGCGAGGAGTTCAGCAGAGAGTTCCCGGCCGTCGGCCAGTCTCAGCAACAACACGATGCTGACGTCATCATCGTGTTCCCGCCCGAACACCAGCGACTCCAGAACTTCGGGTATCTGCTCGACCTGTCGGTAGATCTCAGCGGTCCCGATTCGGACACCTCCCGGATTGAGGGTGGTGTCGGAGCGCCCGTGGATGACCATGCCACCGTGCTCGGTCCAGGTGGCGAAGTCACCCTGGGCCCACAATCCGTCGAACCGTTCGAAGTAGGCAGCGGAGTACTTGGGACCGACCCGACCCAGGGGACCGTCATTCCAGAATCCGAGAGGCATCGAGGGGAAGGCTCCATCACAGACCAGCTCTCCCCTCTCGCCGGCAGATGCGCTGGATCCATCGTCGAGCAACACATCAACACCCATGCCGAGTTGGGGTCCCTGGATCTCACCCGGCCAAACCGGCTTCGTGGGATCTCCGCCTACGAAACACCCGCACAGATCCGTTCCACCCGAGATCGAGGCCAGGTGTAGACCGCTGGACCCACATCCCGGCGCCACCGCCTCATAGACCCAGCCGAAGGTCTCCGCCGCCAGCGGGGAACCAGTGGAGGCAAGGGTTCTCAGCGACGACAGGTCCACGGATTCCGCCGGGACGAATCCGGACTTCCTCACGGCATCGAGGTACTTGGCCGAAACACCCAGGAAGCTGAGCCGCTCCTGCTCGACCAATTCCCAGAGCCGTTCGGGTCCCGGATGAAAAGGGTTTCCTTCGTAGAGAACTGTCGTGGCTCCGGAAGCCGCCATGGAAGCCAGCCAGTTCCACATCATCCATCCACAGGTTGTGAAGTAACACACGCGATCACCGGGTTTCACATCACAGTGAAGCTGCTGCTCTTTCAGGTGTTGAAGCAGAACACCACCGGTTCGGTGAACGATGCATTTGGGAATCCCCGTGGTGCCGGAACTGAACAGGATGTACCAGGGATGATCGAACTCGACGGGTACGAACTGCGGGTCTGCCGGATCGTGTGGCTCAAGCCACTCCTCCCAGCCAACAACACGCGGGCCTCCGGACATGTCCGGTTCGTCCTCCAGGAACGGCACGACCACACACCGGTTGAGACTGTCCAGACCGGAAACGATTCTCCGCAAGTCGGGGCGGCGGTCATGCGGAGATCCTCCGTAGGTGTATCCGTCGGCCGCCACCAGTACCTTCGGCTCGATCTGGCGAAAACGATCGAGCACACCGTCTGAACCGAAGTCGGGCGAAGTGGAGCTGAACACTGCCCCGATCGAGGCCGCTGCAAGCATCACCAGATTTGTGGTCGCGACGTTGGGCATCCAGGCCGCCACTCGGTCCCCCGCCACGACTCCCTCTGCCCGCAGTGCGGCCGCGATCCGTCCGACTTCACGGCGAGCGTCCCCGCGGCTCAACTCCCGCCTGCGGCCGGTTTCGTCAACACTCACGAACATCACATCGGTGTCCGTCGGAGTCCCCTGGCCCGAAGTGGATCCGTCCAGGATCATCTCCGCCACATTCAGCCGGGTTCCGGGGAACCACGTGGTCGCTCCGGGCACGGTCGAAGGAGCAGTCGCAGGCCCGACACGGTCAACGCCGGGCAGGAGGTAATCGAACAGGGCAGACCAGAAGTCCTCAGGATTCTCGATTGACCAGCGGTGCAATGCAGACGTGTCACGCGCCGAGATTCCATGTACAGCGGAAGAAGCTGCGCGAAAGCGCTCGATGTTGGAGGCCCGCACCCTGCTCTCAGGCGGCACCCACAGGGGTGAGGCAGATTCAGTCATCACCAACGCCCGTCAATGCGGCCTGCGGAGTGAAGACCCCTCAAGCAGTCGTGGACTGCGAGGCCTCTTCAAAGTCGCCTGTGTCGAGATACCGCTGATACATCTCGTTCAGAAAGCGCTCGACGTACTCGATCGTGACGTTGGCCCGGATGCTCGGGAAAACGTCGAACGCGTGTTGTGCACCTTCGATCTCGGCATACACAACTGGATTGTCGGAGAATTCCGTCATCTTGGCCACGAACCTGCGGGCACCCTGCACCGGCACGAGGACATCCTTCGTTCCGTGTACGACCATCATTGGCGGAGCCTTGGTGTGAACCTGATCGATCGGCGAATATGCGGACCAGGAATCGGGATCCGATTCCGGGTCTCCTGCCATGACGAACTGGGACATCAGGTCCACGAAATCCTGGTCATCATCACCACCACGGGTGAGCATGTCGTAGACGCCGTAGAACGGAACTCCCGCCTGGATCGAGGTGTCCGATCCCTCAAAGCCCGGCTGGAACTCGGGATCGTTCTCCGTGAGGGCCACCATGGCCGAAAGGTGCCCTCCGGCCGATCCACCTGTGACCGCAATGAAGTTCGGGTCGACGTTGTATTCCTCAGCGTGCTCGCGAATCCAGACCAGTGCCCGCTTGCAGTCCTGAAGATGAACCGGCGACTTCACCTTCGGGCTGAGGCGGTAGTTCACGTTGAACCCGACCCACCCGTTGGCGGCCATGTAGTTGAGCAGCGGAATGCCTTGCTCCCGTTTGTCTCCGACCATCCATCCTCCACCGTGGATCTGCATGATCGCGGGCCGACGTTGGCCACGCGCCGGAGGAACAGTGGGTCGGTAAACATCAAGTTTGAGCGAAACACCGTCAACGTTGGCGTACTCAACTCCGCGGGTGACCTTGCGTTGGCCGGCGCCGGTCACGAACGGGACAACCCGGGAGATCCTGGAGGTTCCGAGTCGATCGTCGATTGCAGTCTCCGGAACCACCCGTGAGACCGCAGCCCGCAACGACTCTTCGGCCCGATGGTGGGAGATGACCGACTTGACGAGGGCGACGGATGCGCCCGCGGTGAGACCCAAACCGATGTAGTCGGCAGAAGTCAGACCGCCTTCACGGCGCGCTCTCCTGACCGCGGCCGCAGTGCGGAATCCCCAGATGCCCAGCACGGCCGGGCTGGCCTCACCTGTCATCCACGACGAGAAAAACGACGGCACGGTCAGCAGCGGGCTGTCTGCCCGGGGAGCAAATGTGTTTGCAGCAAGGACCGAACGGACGATTCCTTGCCGGAGAAGGCGACTCTGCAGGATTCCCATGCGGCAAGTGTGTCACGTCATGGCCGGTTGAACTGATTGCCGGAACACTTGGCCGCCCGCGAGTGCTTGAATGGGAGATCAGGCGCACAATGATCAACGCGGGAGGATGTCCGGGATGGAACGACTGACGGGAATTGACGCCACGTTCTTGTACGTGGAAACCCACAACGCTCACATGCACGTGGCGATGACCGGAATATACGACGTGTCATCGATGACCGGGGGCTACAAGTTCGAAACGGTCAAGGAGCACATCCGCGCGAGATTGCAGCTCGTACCCCAATTCACGCGTCGCCTGGTGAAGGTGCCGTTCAATCTCCATCATCCGGTGTGGATCGAGGACCCCGACTTCAATCTCGATTACCACGTGCGGCGCATCGGTTGCCCGGAACCCGGCGGTCGCCGGGAACTCGCGGAGGTCGCAGGCCAGATTGCGTCCATTCCCCTGGATCGCTCCTGCCCCTTGTGGGAGGCGTGGGTGATCGAAGGTCTGAAACACGATCGGATCGGTTTCGTGGTCAAGATCCACCACGCTGCCATCGACGGAGCGTCGGGAGCAGAGATCATGACCCAGCTCTACGACCTGACACCCGAAGGCCGGGAAATCGAGCCGGTTGAGCGGATTCCGGACAAGGTTCCCAGTGAGCAGGAACTGATCACCTATGCAGCCATTTCCAAGCTCAAACTGGCCCGGGACTCCGTCGGACTCATCCGCAGAACCGCCGCCACGGTGGACCAGATGATTCGATCGGCGCGAAATCCCGAGTCACACCACGGCGCCGTACCGCTGACGGCACCACCGACGCGCTTGAATCAGTCGATAGGCCCACACCGCAAGGTCGCGTTCGCCCGCCTGCCGCTCGAGCGGGCCAAGGACGTCAAGGACGCACTCGGGGTGAAACTCAACGACGTCATCCTCGCTGTTTGTGCGGGAACCCTTCGCCGTTATCTCCAGCGCCACGAGGACCTTCCCGAAGAAGCACTGATTGCGATGTGCCCGATCTCGGTTCGCACCGACGGGGAACTGCACGAGGGCGCAAACATGGTCTCCGGAATGTGGGCCTCCCTCGCCACCGACATCGAGGATCCAGGGGAACGCCTCAAAGCCATTTCGGAGAGCACTGCCGGGGCAAAGTCTGATCACGAAAGGGTCGGTGCCCACACCCTCACCGATTGGGCTGAATGGTCGGCGCCGCGAACCTTCGGGCTGGCCTCTCGACTCTACGGTTCGATGCACCTGGCCGAGAGCCTCGGCCCCATCCACAACGTGGTGATTTCCAACGTGCCGGGTCCCCCGTTTCCGCTGTACATCGGTGGCGCGGAACTTGTTGCGGCCTACCCGATGGGTCCGGTGATGGATGGCGCCGGACTGAACATCACGGTGCTGTCGTATCGGGAACACATCGACATCGGTTTCATGGTCGACTCCGATCTCATCCCCGACGTCTGGGACATGGCCGAGGACCTTCAAGCGGCCTTTGATGAACTTGTCGAACTTGGCGGCGAAGTCGATCCAACGCTCACGAAGGTGGCAGCACCGGTTACCGCCACTTCCAAATCGGCGAAACAGGCCACCAAGTCCGGATCCAAAACGAAGTCTTCTGCGAAGAAGAACGGCTCGAAGTCCGCAAAGTCGAAAACCAGCAAGTCGAAAGCCGGGAACTCCAAGGGCACCAAGAAGTCCAGCAAGGTCAGCTGACGGCCACGGCCCGAAAATACCGGAGTGCACGCGTATTGCAGCGTGTTCCAGTTTCTGCGTGTTCTAGTTTCTGATTGTGGCGTACAACATCGCAGACCTTTTCGAACACACCGTTGATGCCGTGCCGGATCGCATCGCACTCATCACCGACACGGGTGTTCGCCGAACCTTCGCCGAACTCGATGACCGGGCGAATCGGTTTGCTCACTACCTGTTGAGCCAGGGGGTGGCACCCGGTGACCACGTGGCAATCTACGCCATGAACTCCGAGGCATGGCTGCTTGCGATGCTCGGGGGCCTGAAGGTTCGTGCCGTACCGGTGAACGTGAATTTCCGATACGTGGAAGCTGAGCTCAAATACCTGCTGGACAACAGCGACTCGGTGGCCTGTGTGTTCGATGCGGAATACGCATCCCGCCTGGCCGCCGTGATTGACGACTTGCCGACACTCAATACCTGCATTCACATCGGTGAAGGTACGGATGGCGAGTCCACGACAGCACTGAAGAAAATGGAATCCACCAGCGTCGAAAATGCGATGGCATCGATGTCAGCCGAGCGCGACTTCGGCGAACGCTCCGGTGATGATCAATTCATCATCTACACCGGCGGCACCACTGGCATGCCCAAGGGTGTGGTGTGGCGCAGCGAGGACATCTACTTCGCGCTGGGTCAGGGCATCGATGCCCTCACCGGAGAGCGTGTGGCCACTGAGTTCACCAAGGCCGAGCAGGCCGCGGCCGGTGGCGGGCTTGTCTTCTGCGTGATCCCGCCCCTCATGCACGGCGCAGCGCAAATAGCCACACTCAGCCAGTGGTTCATCGGCTCCACCATCGTGTTGCTGACCAAGTTCGACGCCGAGTCGGTGTGGAACGCAGTGTCCGAGCACGGGATCAACTCCACGATCGTCACCGGTGACGCCATTGCCAGACCGTTGATCGAAATGCTGGAGGCCCATCCGGGCCGCTGGGACACTTCCAGCCTGCTGTCGGTCTCATCCAGCGCCGCCCTGTTCTCGCAATCCGTGAAGGACCGCTTCCTGGAGGCGTTCCCCGACCTGGTGATCACCGACTCCATCGGATCCACGGAGTCCGGATTCAACGGCGTCACATACGCCGAGAAGGGCGCCATCACCCGGGGCGGCGGCCCCACAGTGGATGCCGGAGCGGACGTGGTGATCCTCGACGATGACCTGGCGCTGATCCCCCGGGGAGACACTCGCCAGGGCAAGATCGGGCGGGGCGGAAACATCCCGCTCGGCTACTACAACGACGAGAAGAAGACAGCCGAGACTTTCGTCACTGCCGGCAACGGCGAACGTTTCGCTGTTGCCGGAGACCTGGCTCAATGGACCGATGAAGGCCGCATGGTGATGCTCGGCCGTGGAACGGTTTCGATCAACACCGGTGGCGAAAAGGTCTTTCCCGAGGAAGTCGAGCAGGCCTTGAAGGCTCACCCGGCTGTGTTCGACTGCCTGGTTGTCGGAGTGCCCGATGAGCGCTGGGGTCAACGCGTCGCCGCCGTGGTTCAGTTCCGCGATGACACTGATGCGCCTCTGGAGGAGCTGGCCGGGCACGCACGGACCCAGATTGCCGGCTACAAGATGCCGCGCGAGCTACATGTGGTGGAGGAGATCACGCGGTCACCATCGGGGAAACCTGATTATCGCTGGGCGAAGAACCTTGCGGAATCCGCCGAGTTCAAGGTGAGTCCGTAGACGGGAATTCATCCCCGGAATCAACAACCCATCCAGCCAAGGTGGACTATCCGGCCAACAGCAGGATCCCGAGCAAGACCATCAGCGCCGCTCCACCGAGCCGCAGACGGTTGATCGAACCTTCGCTGAAGACGGCACCAAGCGTATGGCCGACCGCCAGGAAGGTCATGTTCACCATCAAGGACGCGGCGACCATGCCGATCACCCAACCGGGTGACCCGACTCCCTGGCGACCACTCATCACAATGGTGGCGAACACGACAATGGTGATCGGATTCACAGCTGTGATTCCGAAGAAGCCACCAGCCAGAACCAGACGTTCCCCCAAGGTTTCCGGGGTCCCGCCACGGTTGGGGTCGGCTGAAGTGTCAGCGGCTCCGACAGGGGCCAGGACCATCCCCGATTCGTTGCTCCGGTGATGATCGGTACGCTGGTCCGCCACGATCGCCACCGCCGGAGCCAGTTCCCGAGCCGGGACAGCTTCGGTTGGCTTGAGTTCGCGCCAGGCCTGCAGTGCGATCCTGGCTGCCATCGCGCAAAGCATGGTCACGGCAGCGATCTGCAGCCAGGACTCAACGGGAGCGAGTACCTTCGCCGCTGCCATGCCGGCCACCGCAGCGAGGGACGAGTACACGAGGTCGGCGCCCGCCACCCCGATGGCGGCCGGGTATCCACCCTTGAAGCCGCGGCGCAGTCCCTGATCCACCAGCAGCAGGGCAATCGGGCCCACGACGATCATCA
>JAUXGW010000213.1 GCA_030621865.1 Actinomycetes bacterium | reverse complement strand
CGAGATCACACTTCCTGACGGTTTCGCCATTGGGATAGGCGCGGGACTCGAAGAACTTGCAATCCTGTCGCATTGGCATGACTCAATGATGCCCTCAGCCAATACTTCCTTCCATCTGGTGTTCGATCAGCCGACTCCATTCGACCGCGTACTCCATGGGAAGGGTTTTGGTCACCGGTTCGATGAATCCGTTGACCACCATCGACATCGCCTGCTCCTCGGAAAGACCTCGGCTCATCAGATAGAACAACTGCTCGTCGGCAACCTTGGAAACGGTGGCTTCGTGGCCGATGATGGCGTCCTGGGAGCCGACCTCCATGTAGGGATAGGTGTCGGAGATCGAGTCCTCATCGAGAATCAGCGCATCACACTGAACGTGTGACTTGCAGCCATAAGCTCCGTCCTCAACCCGGACCAGGCCGCGATACGAAGTGCGGCCGCCGTCCTTCGAGATCGACTTGGACACGATCTTCGAAGTCGTTTCCGGAGCGGCGTGAATCATCTTGGCTCCAGCATCCTGATGCTGGCCTGCGCCGGCGTAAGCCACCGAGAGAACCTCGCCGGAGGCCTTGGGGCCAACCATGACCACACCCGGGTACTTCATGGTGAGCCGCGAGCCGATGTTGCCATCGATCCATTCCATGTGGCCCTCAGCGGAGACCACGGCTCTCTTCGTCACCAGGTTGAACACGTTGTTCGACCAGTTCTGAATGGTGGTGTAGGTGACGCGGGCTGCCTCCTTCACCACGATCTCCACCACGGCGGAGTGCAGTGAATCCGATGTGTAGACCGGCGCAGAGCAACCCTCGATGTAGTGAACTTCGGATCCCTTGTCAGCGATGATCAGGGTGCGTTCGAACTGACCCATGTTTTCCGCATTGATCCGGAAGTATGCCTGCAGCGGCATGTCCACCTTCACCCCCGGCGGCACGTATATGAACGAACCGCCAGACCACACCGAAGAGTTGAGCGCCGAGAACTTGTTGTCGTTTCTGGGAATCACCTTGCCGAAGTACTGCTTCACGAGTCCGGGATACTCCCGCAACGCGGTGTCCATGTCGCAGAAGATCACACCTTGACGTTCAAGATCCTCGCGGTTGCGATGGAAAACCACCTCGGATTCGTATTGGGCAGTCACGCCGGCAAGGTATTTGCGTTCGGCCTCGGGGATACCAAGTTTTTCGTAGGTGTCCTTGATCGCATCCGGCAGATCATCCCAATCCTCGACCTGCTCGGCCGTGGGCTTGATGTAGTAGTAGATGTCGTCGAAATGGATCTGAGACATGTCTCCACCCCACGTGGGCAGCGGACGTCTGGTGAAGTTGCGCAAGGCCTTCAGCCGGAAGTCGAGCATCCATTGGGGCTCACCCTTCATCCCGGACATCTCCCGGACCATCTTCTCGTCGAGACCCTTCTCGGGTTTGTAGACGTAGTCCTCTTCATCGCTCCATCCGAGCGAATACTTGGAGAGATCTAGATCGACCGACATCGGCACTCCTCGAGGTCAGGGAGAATTGGTCTCCCGATAATTAACACTGTCCAGATAGTAACAATTCACGACCCGATCCGACAGGTCGACCGAGGTCCGCTGATAGCGTGGGTCCGTGCACACCGCCGTCACACCCAGGTCGCCGTTTTCCGACCTCAAGGCACGCGGACTTGCCACGCCACTTGCGATGGGAGCAACTGCCGCTGCGGGCTGTGCTGTGATCGCCCTCGCCAACCCCGGCGACACCGGCGTGCCGCTGTGTGCGTCAAGGGCCATGTTCGGAGTGGATTGTGCATTCTGCGGGGGCATCCGCTGCACGAACTCACTCCTGCGGGGAGACGTTCTCGCGGCACTGGATCACAACGTGATCCTCGCGGTGGCCCTTCCGGTGATCGCGGTGACCTGGATGATCTGGATGACACGACAGCTTCTCTCGGAACCTGTGGTGGCCACTCCAAAACCTTCGGCCTTGTATCGCCTGCCGAAGTGGCTGAGTGTTGGTGGTGGGATGGCTCTGCTCGGATTCGGGCTGATCCGCAACTTCACCGGCGCCACATGGATGGTCTGGCTGCACTCCGACTCGTTCCAGATCTAGTCGTGCTCGGGCAGGCGCCGGAGCTCTGTCTTGTAGCGCACCGCACGATCCACATACGACTGGACACCCAGATCGAAGTGTCCGGGTTGCACGGCGTTTTCCTTGATCGTGGCTGGAACCCCCAGCGCCATGGCCAATGGTGGAACGATCTTCTTGTTGCCCACGAACGCTCCCGCCCCGACGACGGATTCTTCACCGATCTGCGCGTTGTGCAGCACTATCGAACCAGAGCCGATCAGCGCCTTGTCGGCCACATTGCATCCCTCGAGATGGGCAAGGTGCCCGACCGTGACCATGTTGGCGAGCCTGGTCGGCCAGGGGACGGTGGTGTGCAGAACCGCGCCGTCCTGAATTGAGCAGTCCTCACCGATGAACACTTCTCCGTCATCACCACGAACCACGGCCGACGGCCAGATCGAGGACCGGGCTCCGATTCGCACGGACCCGATGACCACTGCATCAGGGTGGACATATGCGTCCGGATGAATGTCGGGAACCTGGTGACCCAACGCATAGATGGCCACGGGATCAGATCTTCTCGTGACGGGAATATGAGCCCTTGAAGAAGATCAGTGGTCCGTGATCCTCGCGGTGAAGGTCGAGCGATCGCACCCTGCCGACCACGATTTCGTGGTCGCCTCCGGGGTAGGTGGCCTCGAGATCACAGTCGAGGTGAGCAACGGCATCCGTGATCAGCGGTGAACCCGTGTGTGCCGAAGGTGTCCACTCCACAGACGCAAACTTGTCCTCCGACTTCGAGGCGAAGGTGTTGGAGACCTCCATCTGGTGCTCGGAGAGGATGTTCACCGAGAACGAACCGGTGTCAGCCACTCGCTTCCACGAGGCCGATCCGGTTCCCACGCAGAATCCGACCAAGGGTGGTTCGAGCGAAACCGAGAAGAAGGAACCGATGGCGAGCCCGAACGCTTCGTCGCCCTCCGCTCCCGCCACAACGGTCACGCCGGTCGGAAAGTGTCCGAGAACGGTCCTGAACTCCTTGGGGTCCACCGAGATCGACATCTCGTGTTGGCCGGGGTTGTCGTTCTGTTCGGACATGGCGTCTCCTGCGTTCGGTTGGAATTGCGCGAATCGCAGAGTAGTTCGACTCCGGATCCCGACCCAACGGTCAGCTGACCGGCACAGCAGCGTAGGAAACGGTCAGTCCCTCGTATGCGTTCCAGATCTCCGGGACACCCCGTGAACTTCCCTTCACGCGTAGATCCTCCAGCACCCGATCGAGGTAGTCATCACCGTGTGAAGGATCGTGGTGGAACAAGGCAAGAGCCGATGCGCCTGCCTGGGCCGCGACCTCGAGGGCGTAGTCGTGGGTGCAGTGACCCCAGGTGGGCTTCATGGCCAACTCACCAGCGTTGTACTGCGAGTCGTGGATGAGCAGATCCACTCCACGGCACAGATCAAGGACGTCGGGATCCACGTAGGTTGGATCACCAATCGGTTCCTGGTGATCGCTCACATACGCCACCGAGCGTCCATCAACCTCAATGCGGTACGCGAAGGTGGGTCCGTTGTGTGGAACCCAGCCGGCGGTGACCACAGCGTCCTGCACCTGCATTGATCCGGGCTGCATCTCGGCGAACGACACCTCGCCGTGAATTTCCTCGAGGCTCACGGGAAAATACGGAGGAGCGAGGAAACCCCCGACCGCCTCGGCGATCGTGCGGTCCTCGAGGGGAGGAACATGGATGTCGAGCCGGCCGGTCTCGCTGAGAACCGGAGCAAAGAAGGGAAGGCCCTGAATGTGATCCCAATGCATGTGGGTCACAAACGCCGTGGCCCTGAAACCACCGCTTCCGACGGCAGCGTCAACTCCGAGATACCGCAGGCCGGTGCCCAGGTCGAGAATGATCGGGTCACCACGCAGCGGCTGGATCAGCACGCAGGAAGTGTTGCCGCCGTGCCTGCGGATGTCGTCACACGAACACGGCGTCGATCCCCGCACGCCATAAAACGTAATGTCCACTTCTGATGCCCCCTTTGCTCTGACCAACAGATCCCGCAGCCAGATCCCGCAGTGCGGAAACTGTATGCCGACAAGCCCTCACACAGAGTAACTGAGGGTATGCGATG
>JAUXGW010000312.1 GCA_030621865.1 Actinomycetes bacterium | reverse complement strand
TGACTCGGTTTCGGGCTCCGGCAAGACAATTTCCGGCTCAGCCACATCGGCAACGGCATCACCGGAAGCATCAGCAACGGCATCACCGGAAGCATCAGCGACGGCATCACCGGAAGCTTCAGTCGGCTGCTCGGTTCCCGGGTCGGTTGCCATCTCTTCAGTTGTCATCTCTTCATCTGTCATTCTTCGGGTCCTTAGGGCCTGCCCGGCCTGTTGCGGGGATGATCCGGTCGGCCATTGTCAATTGATCGGGTTTCGGGTGATCGGGTTTCGGGTGATCGGGTTACTCGCGACCTGTGCTGAGCAGAGTTCTGAACAACTCGGCGAAGATCGTGTCGAGCAGGAACACGGCGCCCATGAACACCATGAGGGCCACGAACACGATGATCGACAATCGGATCACCTCCGGGCGCGTGGGCCAGGTGACCTTCTTCATCTCCCCACGAACCTCGCGGATGAACTCCGCCGGCTTTGTTCGTTCGGCCTTCACACTCTGCGCGGGAGCCTTGCGGTCCCGCTTGGGACTCGCCTGACTGCCATCCTCGTTAAGTTGACCCGCCTTCTGCATGGCGCGTTTTTGTTCTCGGTTCATCGACACGATCGAAACCTCTCAATCTTTCTCAGCTGCGGCGTCAGCCGCATCCGGGATGCGCAGGGCAGGAGGGACTCGAACCCCCAACCGCCGGTTTTGGAGACCGGTGCTCTACCAATTGAGCCACTGCCCTATACCGCTTTGCCGGACCAACACCTGGTGCCTGTTCGGCGTGCGTATACGGCGCAGCTAGGACGCCGAAACGCCCGAGCGACAAGATTAGACCCATCTGTGGCCGCAGGGCTATCTCGCTGGCCGCCACCGACAGGCGAAACCCGCTTCGAGGGTCCCTCATTCGGCTGATTCTCCCGCCATTCGGCTGATTCCCCCGGTCGAGGGCAGGATCCGTCAGCCGGCCAGGCTCCGGGTGCGTCGCGACCTTGTGGCCAGGATGATCGCACCGGCCGCGCCCGCGGCGCATGCGACGGCCAGGCCCGCCAGATACGCGGAACGGTGGCGGTGCAGCAGGGACCTCACAGCGTGACGTTCACCCGCCTCTTCGATCGTCGAGAGAATCTCGGGCAACAATCCATCGGCAGGCTCCAGCAGGTCGCTACGAAACGATCGCATTGTGCGCAGGACACGACGGTGCTGGATCATCTCGGCTTGGCACCGCAGGCAGCCCTCCACATGCCGACGGGACTCCAGGGGCAAGATGACCTCACCGGCTGCCACCGCCTCCAGATGGTCCGCCACCTGATCACACTTCACGAGATTCCACCTCGCCCAGATCCGGGAACAGCTTCGACCTCAGCTGGTTTCGCGCCCGATGCAGACGAACCTTTGCCGCCGACGACGAGATTCCGAGCTCCTCGGCAACCGCATCGTGTGGCAATTCATAGATGTCACGCAGCACGATCACAGCACGGAGCTTGGGAGGCAGCCCGGCCAGCGCGTCAGCCACGCGTCCACGGAGTTCGAGAGCCTCCACACAGGCGTTGGGATCGGAATCCGGGCGAAGGTCGACGACTTCGTCGGCGGCGGCGAGACTTTCATGACGATGTCGCCACCTTCGCCCCAAGTGGGTCGAGGCGCAGTTGGCGGTGATCCGGTACATCCAGGTGGAGAAGTGGGCATCACCGCGGAAGGATTCGATCGAGCGGTATGCCCGCAGGTACGCCTCCTGGGTGACGTCTCGGGCATCTTCTTCATTGCCGGTCAACCGCAGGGCCAGCGTGTAGTTGCCGCGGTAAGTCATCGCCACCAGGTCATCGAACGCGCCACGATCGCCGTTCCTCGCCGCTTCGGCAAGGTCAGAGATCTGTTCACCGCCGTCAGACGAGTTGACGGGAAGGAGCCTCAGAGCTGTCTCGGCCGGCACGGGACCGAGTCTAAGGCGTCGAGTCGCAGGTGCCAGTCACAGTCTCTGGCGCCAGTCACAGCCTCTGGAGCCAGTCACAGCCATTACGCGCAGAAGGACGCCGGTGTTGGCGTCCTTCTCAGAATCCCGGGTTGAGGCGTCTGGTCTGAATCGGCAGGAATCGCGGCTCAGCGAGTCTCCTTGTGGGTCGTGTGCTTACGATCCCACTTGCAGTACTTCTTCAGTTCGATTCGCTCGCGGTCGTTCACCTTGGACTTGTTGGTGATGTAGTTACGACGCTTGCACTCGGTGCACTCAAGGGTGACGTGTACTCGTTTGTCCGATGCCATCGAGGCCTTCTCCTTGTCTCGACCCGCTGACCACAAACCAGCACGGGTAATTCGGTTGCGGCGGACCGGGGCCCTCCGCGAGATTTCCACAAACTCGGAACAGAACAGCGGATGTGCGTCGCACAGCCCGATCTCGGCACCGAGAAGTTGATCCGCCAAAACGGCAGAAAAACCATTGTGTCCACTTTTGTCGCGGAACACAAACGCGCCGCCCACCTGATTCGCCTGAAATGGTGTTCTGTGATGGTCAGGTCGCGCTTTGGCGCGACCTGACCATCACAGAACCAGTCACTTCAAGATTTGGGTCACCCGACCCGCACCAACAGTACGACCACCCTCACGAATCGCGAACCGCAACCCGTCATCCATCGCAATCGGAGCAATCAACTC